>CAIWVT010000198.1 GCA_903916135.1 uncultured bacterium | reverse complement strand
TTATGAATTTAGATTTATGAATTTAGATTTATGAATTTTGAATTGAATACAATGATCTTACCTTAGGTTTTCTTTTTTCAAGAAATCAACATTGTCAGGTTCGCCTTTCCATTTCCGGGCTGCTATGATGCGTTTACGCATATCGTTTCCGCTTGGTTTTGGAGGCTTTCCTTTTTGCCATTTAAATGGCGTACCATTATTGAAACATTGACGATATGTGTCGAAAATATTGGGCAATAATTCCATCACCTCCTTCCTCTCATATTCAGCATGGGCTTCTCGAAGTGCAAAACGATAATCATCACTGGATTGCACCGGAATATATTGCTTGATTTTTTGCAAATGATCTTCGTCCATTGCTATCAAATCACCTTTATCGTCACGATGTCGCCATGCGTACTCGGCTTCATAATATTTTATCACTTCTATGGGTTCAATCAGATGCATTATTTCAAGCATCATATCCTTATCATAGGTCGAAAGATGAATGTATTGAGGTGTATTTTTTTTCTTCTCAATATATTCTTGATTTTGCTTTTCTATATAGGCTTTTTCCAATTCAGGGTTTTCTAAATGCAATTTACGATCTGCAAGGGAATAATGATGCCAGTTTTTCAATTGCTCAGGCGTTAATGACTGCGTATAAATCTCATTTTGCCAAATTTCCAAATACTGCTGTTCGAGGTCAGTGCGAGTGTAGGGAGGTTCCAGCAAATGTGACGTCCCGAAGCAAGCATCATAAAAATAGAACCATAGCGGGAGTTCCTTTCGCTTCCTTTTTATATAAACCGACCTATAATGATGATAGAATTCAATGGCGATAGACGAACTGGCATATTCATCATCATCGTCTTCATCATCGTTCAGGCTCATCTGCCCCTCTTCGGTTTGCAAGAATTGCATATAACATTCAAATTCTTTCGCGGAGATGGGTTCCACAAAAGTGCAAGAAGCAGGGTTATCAACAAATCGAAAAAAGTCCGTAGAGACTTCTATACCTTCCAAATCCATTTCCCCTGCCACCCAGCGACACTGCATATTGAAAAGTTTCTTTAGAAATATCTCATTAAATAAATGTAATGTTTTTTCATAATAGTGATTCCCCATACTATTTCTGTAATGAGCCATGCCGTCGGCATGGATATGCCAATGGGCTTTTAGTTCGGCGTAGTATTTGATGAAACTTTCTACGGATTGGGGATGATAGCTTTTCAAGAAGTTCACAAAATGCTCTTCGGTTTGCAAGGCTTTCTTGGTTTCTTCAACTATATTAATCTTGCGATCGGCTTCCTCTATCGCTTTTTTTCTGTAATCTTCAATATGACTGCTCATGCGTATGGTGTTTTATAATGAGCACAAAGTTATGAAAAAAAATAAAAACGAATGCACATGAAACAAAAAAAATCTATACAAAGAATTATTATCCTAAATTTTAAGCTTCTCTTTTTCATCTCCTCTAAACCCCGTTAGGGGTGAAATATTTATAGCCCCGACATTCATGTCGGGGTAGAAACCACCTCACACGCACCTAAGCCCCTTTAGGGGCGAAATAACAAACCCATCTCACAGGGGTATGAGCGCTCTATCTTAAATAGCTTCCTTAGAAAATCCTGCTGAGCTTCATAGCGGGTGCCCTGTAAACGATTATCTATTATGTCTATAAATTCCTCCCAGATTTTCTTCCACGTATTGTTGGGGCGAAGAAGTTCTTTTTTTGTTATTTCGTCAATAAAAACCTGATACTTATAATTTTTCATTTTCAACAATCCAAAATACAGTCGACGGGACATCTCTATTTCGCTTATAAATTCTTCAATAGTGATACCCGATTGTGTATCTTCAAATTCTTTTCTGCCATTCTCAATTCTCAGTTGCGCTTCCTTTTGCAACATAGCTATCAACATATCTATTTCCTTGCATGTTAGCTCATCAATTTCACAAAGAATACTCCTGAATCTTGGAGAATATGCTACATCTTCATTCATGATTTTAAAAATTTATCAGGTTTCTATTATCAATTAAACTTTTTGTTATTTGATTGGTGCAAATTACTGTTCAATGGGTTTGAAGTTGCAAAGTTTGCATAACGAATGCCCAAAAGGTTGATGCTTAATGATTACCACGGAAAGCATTTCCTCATCAAAAGATTGATTTTGATTTTTCTTTCTAAAGCATGTTATTGCCTATTTAAAATAATATCTACTTCACCTGGTTTCATTGATTTATCTCCAAATAGCTTTGTTTGGGTTTTAGTATCTTTTGTCAAAGGTTTTTCAATAATTTCAACCGAATGTTTCGGAAAATGCCTTTGTAAAATATCATATGTCGATTTAAATGTAAATTCTCTTTTATCAGTTCGAACATAGATGGTGCTTTTCGCCTTCATCATTTTCGAACATAGCCCAAACACATTGTCTAGCAAATCATAATATTCCAATTTATTTATAAATCTTCCTTTATGTTTTTCTTTCAGTGAATTTGCATTTGCTTCTCCACCTAAAAGCCAAAGGCGTAACCATTGGTCAGCGTGATAGTCAGTGATGGAACAATAAGGTGGTGAAGTAAATAATAATGAAAATTTAATGTCGTTATTAATTGCTCTTTCTGAAATTGTTTTTAATTCATTTGCACTGTCACCAAAAACTACTGCACTTTCTGTAATTGAGGGTTTACCTTTATCGTAGCGCCAATTAATTTTATTTATTATAAACTCGCAAGGGTTTATTTCAGGGGGTGTGTTCATTTTATTTTTCTTCCACCACTTAACAGAGTAATTCATTCCCATTGATTTCGTCATTCTCATTTGATTAGACAAACCCTCTCCAAGCTTTGCATGTAGATAAATTAAAATTATCGAAGAAAGTGTAGCATCAACATTATTATTTTTCCAATCAAGACTTGCTCTTGCTGACAATAGAAATTTTAATACTTCATCACAATAGCACATTCTGAAAAATTCGGGCATTTGTTCAAATGCTCTGATATAATAGTTTCTCCTACCATAAATTTCAAGCAATCGGTCTATAACTTCTTCTTTGTCTGCAGGTTTAAGTTTGACTTTTCCATAAAGCCATCCAACAGGATTTATTTCAATTCCTAAACTATTTCTACCTAATACTCCACCTGCATATATACTGCTACATCTTCCAGCAAAGGGGTCAAGTATATAATCTCCCTTTTTAGAAAATCTTTCAACCACATCAAAAGCAAATTCTAACGGAAACATTGCATAATAAGGTCCAAATCTTGCCCATCTTGCCTCTGCTGTCGTAAATCCTTTTAATATTTTTTCAGTTTCTATCATTTGTTATTCTGGATTAACTCCTTTGCGATATTTTCTAAAATACGTTTTCCTAAGTTCAAAGGTATAGATGCTTCTGCATGTGCTGAACTTAATGGAGTGATTGCATTTGGATAACGTGAAGATGCCAACTGATCAAGCAAACTAATTGCATCTGCAATTCGTGGAAATTGATTTACATGCGCAGTTTCAAGATTTTGTTGATAGCTATTGAAGAATGCAACTGTACCAACAAGTCTTTGTCCTGTTTTTGTCTTATAAAAGAATTTTCTTCCAAAGTAAGTATCTACTCCATAATGTTTATCACTTTTGGAAAAAATAATTTTGTCTTTGATGTATGAATGATAAAGAAGAAAAACTGATTGATTAGGAATTTTCTCAAGTTCGCCAGTTTCTTTTCTGTCAATTTCTTCAAAATGATTTACAAAAGTACCCGTTTTCTCAACTCCCAAAACTAAAATATCTTGTCTATTTTTCACCTTTGCAAGTTCATTTATTCTATTTAGCTCAATTGTTATTGATTTTGTCAACCATGATGCAGTGCTAAAAACTGCCAATGGTCCATCCATTATAAACGCAATTCGCTTTAATGTATCAAGCCAATTATTTTTTTCAAATGAACGCAAAATGTGTATGAGTAAAAGTTTTTCAAGTGTAAACATTATTTGACCGAACATTTCGCCATTCGAACCAAGTGGATTCATCAACTCATGCAAACGCAAAGCATCAGTTGAGTAAAGTTCGTATTTGCCACAGCTACATTTGTAAATCCCATAGTTATAAACTAAATTTTCTTCACAATCAATATCATCAATCGGACATTTAGGTCTTCGAGTTTCTGAAACTAATCTTTTATGTTTGAATAAAACTTCATAAGTATCTAACAAACTTTCTCCATCTTCAAACACTCTATAATTTTTGAACTCTTCATATATAGCTTTTCTCATCGAAGCCATTGAAGTTAGTTCGTTATCCAAAATTACATTGCATCCTGGGAAAACAGAGTCAAATGACTCAGTTTTTTCTGCTTTCCGTAATTCAACTGGATCAATAAATTCTTGCTTATCTAATTCCCTGATTTTATCAATGAAAGTTAGAACTGATGCAACAGCAACATATCCAATTTCGGCATTTGGAAAGCC
>CAIWVT010000197.1 GCA_903916135.1 uncultured bacterium | reverse complement strand
CTTGCACAATAAAGTAATAAAGTTAAAGCCATACACTATGTGATTTTTACGAAAGTAATAAAGTTCCTAAAACCAATAATTATACCGATACGGTATCTGTAATAGTCCAATAAATTGTACTATAACAGCTACTCTATCGGCATTATACCAAATTGAGTTTGGACTAAAACTTAATTAGTAATGGTATTATTCCGGAAAAACAAGCTGTAGAAAACTTATGCCGTATGTATGGGATATGTTCCAGTACCGCAAATGAAGAAATTGCCAAAATTTATTTTTATGCAATCGTCAATATATTATGAATATTTCATAATTTTGCACCCCCATTAATAAAAACAAACATCAAAACTCAATCATGCTCAACCATAAAAATCCTTTTATTCCTGTCGTTATTGTATTGTTTATTCTGATTGTCAGTCAGTTTTTTTATTCATTCATAGCTAATCCCAAAGCACATCCAAATGATAAAAACCAGAAAGGACACATCACCGACACCGTCCCCGGCACCATAAATTTTCATGATTTACTTACCGTAAAAGTGAAACCCAACACTCCCACTGATTATTTTGCCTTCGACAGAACTCTGATTTATGGACCCGCTAATTCCGAAAAAATCGCAGATACGACCAAACAAAATTTCCTCCTGATAGGCGATTCCATGTTAGAAGGTTTGGGTTTGCGCATGAACGATTATTGTAATGCAAACGGTTACAAAATGCATCAGGTAATCTGGTATTCGTCGTCCACACTATGGTATGGCAACTGCGACACCATCCGTTATTTTGTTGAAAAATACAATCCTACTTATGTAGTTTTAGTAATCGGAAGCATGGAACTCTTTATCCGCAACATCAAAGAAAATCGCAAACAATTCGTCCAAAACATACTTGAGCAGCTTGGCGGCAGGAAATACATCTGGGTAGGTCCTCCCAACTGGACTGACGACACCGGCATCAACGACCTGCTCTCGTCTTCGGTTGACGACGGTACATTCTTCTTATCTAAAAACCTAAACTTCGAGCGAAGCACCGATGGGGTTCACCCCACCAGTTCATCTGCCTCACGTTGGATGGATTCAATCGCCACATTCATGATGAAAAAATGTTCGCATCCCGTGATGATGAAATATCCTGTTTTCAAAGCGAAACGCAATCCCCCAACAGTTTTATTGCCGCCTAATCCGCCTGAGAGCCTTTTATAAATGGACTTTCTAACAAAGCACTATCTTTTTTTCGACCCCGCCGATCCGATATCTTTCATCAGCAGCATTTTTCTTTACATCTTTGCGTTGTTCATCATCATTTACAGTTTGGTTTACACCAAGCCCGAATTGCGCAAATGGTCGCTCATTCTCATCTCTTTATTCTTTTATTATAAGCTCACAGGCATACTCTTTTTGGTAATTTTGATCCCCGTTTTCTGCGATTTCTTCATCACGCGGCAGATGGCACTGACCAAATCTGAAACCAAACGCAAATTATGGATGTTCACGGCAGTCTTCATAAGTCTCGGACTATTGGTTTACTTCAAATACACCAATTTCTTCATACAGATATTAAATTCGACCACCCATCATTCGTTCTCAACATTAGCAATCCTGATTCCAGTTGGCATATCCTACTACATTTTCCGTAGTATCAGCTATGTGCTTGATGTTTATTACGAAAAATATCCCCCCGCCACCAACATCACCGACTATCTGCTT
>CAIWVT010000196.1 GCA_903916135.1 uncultured bacterium | reverse complement strand
TCAAATTCAGCTTGAAAATTTTGTTGATATCTGTGATTCCATATTCTGACAGAAGCATTATTCGCAGCAAACAATAATGCGAGTTGCTTACCCATTGTTCCGGCACCAAGAATACCGATTTTTATGGTTTCCATTCTATATCCTTAAGTAGTTCAAACTAAAACAGTACACTTGGAAAATCCTTAAACAATACTATTTATTTATCATGTAAAAGCTACCAATTAAGAAACTAATTTAGTTCAAATCTTGTTAATTGCCATTGAACTTCTTCAATCGAATTAAACATTATCACATCAACAATGGATAACCAAGGCACGAACGCCTGTCCAAACTGTGGATATTCAAACGATTTCGATTGAATATACTTTAACGCCAAGCCCTTATCATGAAACGTTTTTTTTGAGTACAAATCAATACCACCTATGGCATTCACATAAACACTCGCGTTGACTGCTTCACACAAAGCCAATACCTTGTCTTGATTTTTAAGAGCATGGTCTATGTTAATGCTAGAAGAAATTTCAATCTTGGTAGTGATACCTAAGTGCTCACAAACTTTAACAATAGCATGATGTATAAATTGAAAAAGATTCATTTGCTTATACGTAACAATCTGTTCAATCAACGGAAATGTCTGAGCAAAATATGGTGCATGACGATAGGCATTCTTAAATTGATGTAGCAATTTATTCCGATTAAAATCCGCAGCCAATTCCCGCTCGCACACATTAAGAGAGTCTGAGTCTTTCATTAAGGGCAAGGAAAACATCACATCCTTGTCATTCAGCAACAAGCGATTACGGTTGATCCAGCCTTTTTTGGTGTATTTAATATTGTCATAGACAATAAATAAATCCACAGCAGCAATCAATTGAAAATAACCAATATACGGCAGAAAATAAGGCTGCATAATGGCGACTGATTTCATTTAATCACCACACGTAAAAGTAGCCCATAAGCTTTACTAAAAACTCTCACTATAAAAAATGCAGTCTAAGAAAAGAATTATCTTTATATCTATGTTTCAATTTGCTGCCCTGTAGAAAAAGAAAATGTCAGAAACTCACTATCCCGCCTCCATATCACTTCGTCTTGATGCACAGCGAGCCACCAAGTTTGCAGCGCTAGTCTTGGTTTTAATTTTGAAAAACCGCGCGGCGTTAGCAATGCAATACACCAAGTTGGATGAGGGTCACGAACCGATTGATAGATAATACCGCCAATATTTGCTTTTCGTGCTACCTGAGAAAATTCTTGTGTATAACTATAGTCCTTAGGATGTAACCATTTATCAGCATCAGCGTTAAAGGGTGATTTTCGAAGATCAACAATCAATGTTCTAACGTCAGATCGAAATGCAGTATGCGCAACGGGTTCTATTTTTTCTAAGTCGATTGCATCCTTTAGAAACTTCCAGCGCCAGTAACCTAATTCTGCGCATGCAGTACGTACCAATTCAGCTCCATAAAAAACGCCAGGATCTGTATTAGAGCGGAAGCGAGAACCTCCACGTAAGGGGTCGTAGCGAAAAGGTGTAGCGAGTAAGTAATCTAAGCCATCGGCGAGCAACGATGGTAAGGGTTTGCTACTTTCCAAGAGAGACTCAAGTA
>CAIWVT010000195.1 GCA_903916135.1 uncultured bacterium | reverse complement strand
CATCGCCCTTTTAAGGCGGGGGTCCTGGGTTCGAATCCCAGGCTGATCACTAAGGAGGCTTAACGGCCTCCTTTTTTTATGCCTGATATTCAACGTATCACATCCAAAAGCAATTTCTCGGCATCCCTTAACTCAATACCTTTAGCATTCCATTGGCCTGCTGACCTTTCAAGATAACGGTTGCCCTTGCCTCTTCTGTCATCTTTGCCTTAGCCTTACTTTATTGAATTGTCGTTGATGTTTTTAGAGATCATTACCTGGGCTTTACGGCCGTATTCATTCTGCAGGATTTCAAAAAGGCGTTGAGATTCACCATAAAAAATCCGGGAGTACCATTTCTTGGGTTTACGTACTCCAAAAAAGGACATTAAAAAAATGCATGCTAAGTTTCTAGCAAGCATTTTTACTATAACCAATCGCCACGATCCCGGGCAAGGCGATGTGGCTATGTTTGTGGGCCAAGCGAGTTGGTCAAAGCCTTGATCACTTTGCCTTCGTAACTAACAGGTTTGCTTTTCTTTCCTATTTTTTTTACTTTCTCTGGATTGTAGATCCTTTTAATAATTTGACTGACTGATTCTTAAAACGTTGCCGGATAGATTTGTTTAGTGGATTGGAAAAATAACGCGCTACCAAATCGCCTAAAATTCCAGATGCAAACATTACAGATATATAGAGAGACCAGGTCCAATCTCCGGACAATTTCAAAACTTTAAATACATTTACAAACAGAATAACAACAAACATATGAGTGAGATAAACTTCATAACTGTTCCGTCCGAAGAAACGCAAAACTGCTGTAATTCGTGAAGGTTTTTGTCTGCCACTTACAAAATCTTTTTGCATACAAATTAATAAGAATGCTGTTCCGATAGCCAGTACTGTAACATTTATTCCGGTTCCAATCAAATGCCATTGGTTAGCAGCACGCCGAAATACCAGAATAAACACGATCAGTCCCCAACCAACAATATTGAAAGCATTTAATGCCCATTTTTCAACAGCGATCCTTTTAGCAACCAAGGCTACCATACATCCCAGAGAAATCGCATCGAGGTATGCAAAATTGTTCTTATCACCTAGTTCGTTGCCTTGAAACCAAAGTGTACGGGCAATGGGTGAAATAACCAAAAATACCGCAATTAAAGCAACAAAATGCGATTCTTTCCGGCATAAAACACATAATAACGGGAAAAACAGATAGAATACCTCCTCAATTGATAATGTCCAGAGTATATCCCACGAACCCGGCAAATATCCCACTTTCATTTCAAGCCAGTTTATATGAAATGTAATAGCTGCAAAAAGTGCCCTTCCTAGCGTTGTCCTCTCATGATTGATAACAAAACCTGTTACCCCCGTTAAATGCAGAACAGATAATACCAATAGCAATCCAACCAAAAGGGGCATTATACGGGCGAAACGCATTATATAAAATCCGGAAAGACTCACTTTGGGAAGTGATGTCCATCTGTTGAGGGATGTGGTGGTAATGAGAAAACCCGATACCACGAAAAACATACAAACACCATAATAACCACTCCAGAATAAGAATTTATAAAGCATTTTGGGCATTATGATTCCAATATATGTGTCAGAGAATGGAATCTGTATGTTAATATGAAGCAAAACTACGGATATTACAGCAATCCCTCTTAAAACATCAATACCACTATTTCGTTTATTCGTTAATTTTTCTTGCATCTATTCTTTATAAATTCAAACATATGAAGGAAAAAATTTGTACTTAATCTTGTTCATAGGAACAGTTAAATTATTTGACAGATGTGTTTTCTATTTTATATTTCCATTTTAAATAGACTCCAGTAGTCAAGCTGTCAATTGTTCTATCGATTACTGAGTCAGGTATAGTATTATTGGATAATGT
>CAIWVT010000194.1 GCA_903916135.1 uncultured bacterium | reverse complement strand
CTCTCTCTCTCTCTACTGCCACAAGGGTTTCAGAAGATTCACTACGTTTTCTTAGCCGTGTCATTGGTTTGTATTTATTTCGGGGTCAAAGTAACAACTATTTTTTGAACTGACCAAATTTATTTTTCACTTTTTTTTAATAAAAGTTATGAACGCTGTTTTTTTTTAAATGAAAAAAAGATATTAATCACCAACTGAGGTTGTGCAAAACCTTGTTTACCTGTCAATTATTAACCTTAGTAGCATTATTAATGAAGCGAAAATTAACCTTATTAGCTTTTTAAATACCAATGTCGTCTGAGGAAAATAGTTTTCATCCCTTTCAATTCCTTACAAGGCACAATTTTCAGTTGTATTACTTCCCTAACGGGACTTAATGTTGTGTTGGTTTGGTTTTCTATAAACATTTAGTCCCTACGGGACAGGCTTGCACGATAAAATCCTCTATCCAGTAGGGATTTGATATTTATACCAATACAGACTAAATTTTAATCCAAACCCAATTTGGTATAATACCGAATCGTTATTATTTGAAAACCATAGTCATTTGATTAAAACTTTCAGACTTTGCAAACATTAAACAACATTCTTCTCCATATTTATCTTGTTATATAAAAAAAAATTCAGACATTTGTAAAAAAAAATGAGCAATGGATTAAGCATTGCTCTTACACGATATAAAACAAGAACTATGAAACAAAAAATACTACTATGCTTGATGATAGCGCTGGGTTCCATTTCTTATGTCAGGGCAGATACTGTGGATGTGAAGATGAGTTGTCAGGTTACGAAGTTGGCAAATTATTCGGAGTTGAAACTCTCGGTGGTGGTGGTTGACACAGCGCAACCGGTGAGCAATCCGATGACGTTTTTCAAGATGGATAGGCTGCCGCAAGCAATGAATTTTGACCAAGATTATCTTAAAGCGCAATTGATTGAACTTCTCAAAATGAACAAAAACTTGAAAATATTTGTTCCGCATATAGCTTATATGCAGGCAATATTCGACATGATTGATTCCAAAAAGGTCAGAGAGCGCGCCATCAACCTCTATGACGAAAATAATTATGCTAACGTGATACAAATTAACACAAGTAGTAATCAGAGCACTGTGAATTCCAAAAAAATGGCTTCCACCGCAACTATTGACATCATCATTCCTTTGGTGGTGCATAGTTCGTGCACCTTGCTGTTGGAGGGGTTGTGGTTGAAATTTGGAACCCGATGGTGTAAAACTCAAAAGGTTTCTGTAGATTTTACGAAATAAGTGCTGTGAAAGAATGTAAACTTGATCACCCTCCGAAAACCACAAAGGAAAAAATACCACGAAGACACAAGGACACAAAGTAACACAAAGCCTTGTTATTCGGAATAAACAACTTTAAAAACTTCGTGTTTCTTTAATTCTTAGTGTCTTTGTGGTTAGGTTTTGATTTTTCGGAATGGGATCAAACTTTGTGCTTTTTTTTAGAACAATGAATTGATATCCATATCCACGTCTTCCTCGCCATGCACCAAAGTGTTTTTGTTGCTCACCAAAGCATATACTTCTGCTAAGGAAGCAGGTTTTGTGAAATGATGTTTCACACCCAATTGCTGTGCCAAACGATTTGCATCGAGCACGGTCATATTTTTGAATTCTTTGCGCGCCAACAAACGTCCCGGGCGTAGCAAGGCTTTGTCAAGCTCTTTCACCTCCACATTGAAGGTGCAAATGATTTGTAGCTTCAACATATCATTGAGCAGCCCGTCGGTCATATTCAATAGATTGGAAATGCCCTGTACCCTAACATTCGTTTGACGGGAAGCCAACAAAGGTTCGGCATCTTCCACCAACAACACCACAAACATCCCACTCTTGGAGAAACGAGCAATTTCGCGCGAGAGGAATGTCATGAATTGAGGGTCAACCATGTGTTCCACCATATTGGGCGGCATATAAATGACGGCTTTCTTGTAAGACGACATCTTGCGAAGCAAATGGCGAATATAATAGGTTTTGCCCGTGCCGGGTTTGCCATGAAACAACACCAAACCTTTACTTTCGGATTGGAAACGTTGCATCAAGTCGTTGTGAAACTTCTCGAAACCGAAGCCATAGTGCATGTCGAGGTCGCGAATCAGAAAATTATCTTGCACAGGATAGGTGGTCAATTTGAATCTACCTTCGGGAGACACTTCCACCATAGATATTTCGGGTTTGTCGGGAACTCGCTGCATACAACATAAGCTAATATAGCTATTCAGTTCGCTTTCAAATTTCTCGTCGCGTTTGCCCGAAGCTTCGCTGGGATAATATAAGGTGATTTCGCTCAAATAGATATAACCGAAATTATGCCCTTGATAATCCATTAAATAACCCGGCACCATGAATTCATTAGCTTCAGTACCATTGATATTCTTTGCGGCTAACACATAGCCTCGGTTAGGGAAATTCAAAACATAACTGTGCAAACCAGTTTCATCCCAACCGCTGGCATCATCTATATGACCATGAATCATTTTAGCGTGCATATCATCTTTCAAGAATTGCAACAACGCAAAAGCTTCGATATCATCATTGGAATATTGTCTGCAAGAGGGAATATCGTTGTTTAATAATGCGTAATAGCGAAAATAGGGAAAGCTTTCGGTGGAAGCATTTTCTACCAGCCATTCAATTTGTTTGGGTTCCAATTGATGAATCAGGGGGTTGGGATTATGATAGATGGCTTCGATTTTTTCTTTAATCACCCTGTTTTCGAATGAATCAGGGTTTTTCAAATCATAAGCAATTTTCTTTACAAAATCAGAATCATACTTCACGTTAATATCTATAAGCTCCTCACCATAATAGCGAATCTCACGCAACACCATAAAAGCAGGGACGTTATTATGAAATCCGACTTTGGTTGTCCAATTGCCCTTTTTGTCGTGTTCATATTCTTTGTATATGGGTTCAGGTTCATCATTAAAAATATGATCATTCATGCCAACAAGTTTGCCATCGCTATCGTAAATATTTCGAGTATGCTTTATTTCTTTCACACTGCCATCAGGTTCATAATGGGTCATTTCATTTTCATGTCCCTGCAAATCATATTTTAATGTTGTCCAATAATTAATTTTTCCTGCGGCATCGAAACGTTTATCTTCAATTTTTTTATTCATATCATTGTAAGTATTTACATGAGATTCTACCAAATTATTAAACGGACCAAAATGTTCATATAAAATCGCATTGCCATTTTCGTCATAATGATAACGATATTCATCCTTTGTTTTACCATCCTTATCAGCATGAATGATTTTAGTATGTTTATTCTCTTTATTAAATTCCAAAAACGATATGCCATCCAATTCTCCATTTTTAATAGAATGATGCTTGAAATCTTGTCCTTGTTCGTTAAAAAAGGAGATGCTATAATGATCATCAAAAATCATCATAATCTCCGTAGATTTATTTCCTTTTTCGTCGAAGGTAAGCACCATTTGGAAAAAATCTCCCGCATGATAAATGTTCTCGCCTTGTTCGATAAAACCGCCCCGAAGTCGAGTTTTATAGATGTTCTGTATAACTTGGTGAACGTCACCTTTCATATCAAACTCTTCCAAATTGTCGGGTCTGAATTTACTTTTCTTCTTTTTATCGCTTGTTGTAGAATTCTTTGCTGTCTTGCTCATAATTTTCGTTTTTGATGATTATAAATTTAAAATAGCTTTGATAGTATAAAAAGCATAAGCTTCTAAATGAAATGCAAAAATAATAAAAAAATGAAATGAATGCATAAAAAAATGTATTCAAAAACAAAGTTGCCTTTCAGTTTAAAATCTATCAAAGAATAATTTCATCCTTTGTATATCCAATTGAAAAATTTTATGTATGTTTGTACCTTGAAATTTTTTATACAAAAAGAAATATAACTATTGATAATCAGATAGAATTTATACGTATTTTTGCATCAAATATCATCCAATTAGAAACAAAACAAACAAATTCAATAAATTCATAATTAAAAAAATACAGCTATGATTGATTTAACTACAAACTATATGGGCTTAAAACTAAAAAGTCCGTTAATTGCATCGAGTTCGGGTTTAACCAACGATGTGAATCATATCAAACTAATGGAAGAAAAAGGCATAGGCGCCGTGGTGTTGAAGTCAATTTTTGAAGAACAAATTTTGATGGAAACCGATAAGATGATTCAAAAAAACGAAGGCGAAAAGATGCAGACCTTCTCCAATTCGTTTAATAACATCGTGAATGAAAAAAGTTATCATTACGAAGAAGCTTATGAATATGTAAGCAACTTTGCCAAGGAACAAACTTTGGGAAAATACTTGGCGTTGATAAAAGAATTGAAAAGCACGGTTTCTATTCCGATAATTTCGAGTATAAATTGTGTATCGGCATATAATTGGCATTATTTTGCCCGTCGTATCGAAGAGGCAGGTGCAGACGCCATCGAGTTGAACATCTATTTGCTCCCATCCCAATTAAACATGGATGGACCAAGCTACGAAAAAATTTATTACGATATCATTGAAGCCGTGAAGAAACAAGTGAGCATCCCCGTGTCACTCAAATTGGGCTTTTATTTCTCAGGTTTATCCAAATCCATCATTGATTTATCCAATACGGGCATCAAAGCTTTGGTGTTATTCAACCGTCCTTACACTCCCGACTTTGATATTGATACCTTCGAAATCACAGCGGGCAACATCTATAGTTCGGAAAATGATTATGCGCACACCATGCGTTGGTTAGCCATCCTTTCAGGTAGAGTGGGCTGCGATTTGGCGGCAGGCACAGGCGTTCACGAATATACCGCTGCCATCAAACAGATTTTAGCCGGTGCCGATGCCATTCAAATTGGTTCTGTGTTGTACGAAAAAGGATACGACGCGATTGCTGACATCTTAGACGGCATGAAAATATGGATGACCTCGAAGAACTTCACAAGTCTATCCGATTTCAGAGGCAAAATGAATCAAATCAATGTTAAGAACCCTGCCGCTTTGGAACGCGTTCAGTTCATGAAATTATATTCCAAGATTGAGTAACAGGGAATCAACACTTCCTCTAAAACAAAAAGCGCAATACCAAATTGATTCGGTATTGCGCTTTTTATTTTCTATATTCTGCTTACAATCGCATTTATATATTTGTCAATGTCAATTCTCCATAAATAATTTGGATGGTAAGTTCTAAATGCTTTTGGTAGAGATTTATTTTCAATCATACATAATTGCCTTTTTGTAAAAGAGTCAATTTCTATTAAATTATACTCACCAAGGGCTTTCTTAATTTCATTATCATAATTGGGACCTGAAAAGAATACAGCTACATCAGGTTTTGTAATCTCTATTTCTTGTGCAATTACATTGAAATACTTATTTGATATTCCATTAAATTGGTAAGGAAATCCGATTTTACATTTCCCGATTTTAACAACATTATTCCAAAGTAAACCTAATTTTTTATTTGGATATTTTTCATTAACTTTATCTTTAAATCTACCAATACCATTCCAAAATTGCCCTCCATAAGAATAACAACCCTTATTCCAATAAAAATTATTATACAAATTAATAACAGGCTGTATTTCTCCTAAGAAAGCACCATTTTTTCTCTCCTTTAACCATAAGTTTGTTTCCTGTCCAAAAAACATAATCTTTATATCCGCCTTCAAATATTCATCATTAACAGTCAACAATAAAGGATTTGTTGCTTGTTCAGTATTCATTCCTCTTGTCTTTAATTCTTCGTTTTTTAAAGTTAATTTTTCAGACAATATGCTGTAATGTGATTTATATAAATCCAATAATTCTAATGATTCTTTATTCATTTTCTAATTGGTTTTTATAAACGATTGTATTATGTATTACTCTACTCTTCTTAGTGTAACTTAGTGTTCTTAGTGTCTTAGTGGTTTTTCTTACCTCTAATATTCATCAGGCATTTGTTTCAACTGTTTCAAACTGAAAACGGGACCATCTTTACAGACATAAGTTTTGCCCACATTGCATCTGCCACATTTGCCGAATCCGCATTTCATACGGTTTTCTAAAGTAGTATAAACCATTTCATCAGCAAAGCCACATTTCTCTAATATTGGGAAGGTATATTTAATCATGATAGGTGGTCCGCAAACTATAGCGATAGTATTCTCAGCTTTAGGAGCCATTTTGTCTAAGATAGTAGGCACAAAACCAACTTCTCCTGTCCAATCATGGGTTTCGCCACCCGGGTCAACGGTAGTAACAAGTTTTACATCGGGGCGTTCGTCCCATTCGCGAAGTTCGTGTTTATACACCAGATCGGCAACGCTTTTGGCGCCATAAAGTATGGTGATATCTTTGAAGTTTTCGCGCAAATCCAAACAATTCCAAATCACGCTGCGCATAGGAGGCAAAGCAATACCGCCTGCGATAAACAAAAGGTTTTTGCCCTTCCATTCGTCAATCGGAAAAACATTCCCGTAAGGACCTCTGAAACCTATGGTGTTGCCTTCTTCCAAATCCGACAAGGCAGTGGTAACGCGACCGGCTTTACGGAAGGTGCATTCAATATATCCTTTGCGGGTCGGGGACGATGCAATACAAAAAGTGGATTCGCCAACTCCTGCAACCGAATATTCGCCAAACTGACCTGTTTGAAACGAAAAATTAGCTTCATCTTCGGGGTTGATAAATTTCAAACGAAATGTTTTTACAAAAGGAGCGTCTTCCGAAACCTTATCAATTTGCATTAAATAGGGTAGATAAATATTTTGTGTTTCCATTTTCTTCGAATTCTTTTAGTTTTCAATAATGCTCATACAGTGTTCGGCTATATTCATATCCACAGGGCAGGCACGGGAACAACGTCCACAGCCAACGCAGCCAATAGTATTGAGGCGGTCGGGCATATAGGAGAATTTGTGCATCAAACGTTGACGCCAACGTTGTCCTTGGTTCTCGCGCGGATTATGACCGGAAGTGTGCAAGGTGAATAAACTCAATCCACACGAATCCCAACAGCGCACGCGATGACCTTTTCCGCCGTGGCTTTCATCTTGTATGTCGAAACAAGCGCAGGTGGGGCACACATAAGCGCACGCACCGCATCCAATGCAACGCATAGCTTGTTCTGTCCAAAAAGCCTCATCTTCAAATTTTGAATTAATCTTTGCCAAGACATCATCCACGCTAAAATTAGCAGCAACTTTTGCAAGCAAACTTTCTTTGTCAGCGCCACCGTCAGCCGTAAACAAATCAGAAAAATCAGCAACAAGTTTTGCGCCTTTCTCTGTAACGATTTCGACGATATAATTGCCATCCGTCATTTTGGTCAACAGAATATCGCTTCCTGCAGTGCTTCCCGGACTTCCTTTTGCCGAGGTGCAAAAACAATAATCGTCGGCTTTATTGCAACTCAAGCCGATGATTGTAGTGCGTTCCAAGCGGGTGGTATAGATTTTATCAATGCTATCCCAACAAAAGATAGAGGATAAAGAATGAAACCCAAACGCATCGCAAGGACGAACTCCAATCAAAACCGATTGTGGGATGCTGTCAAAATCATAATCCTGTTGGGTTAATTTTTTATTTTGCTTTTCGTAATCGAAAAGTTTTTCATTTCTTGGGAAAGCCACAGTTTTAGCGGAAGAGACCGTTACGATATAATCTTCTGTGATTTCATCAAAAGACGAGATCTTTAGAAAATCAATCATTGTGTCCTTTTTCACAGGCGCAACCACCTGATAGTTTTGCCCAATAAGTTTAGTTATAAGCGACCGATACGAATCTTTGGTCAATAATTTTCTTTCCATAGGTTTAACGGATAAAGTTTTCGTGATCTTCGGGTTTATAAATAGCCAAAGCATTATCGGCACAAATAGATGTTCCGGCAACGGAATCGAAAAACTGTTTCGAATCTAAAGCTACTTTGTATGTCAACAATTGAATCGGCAATTCCAACGGACAAGCTTTGCCGCATTGACCGCAGGTAACACAACGTCCTGCCAAGTGCATAGCGCGCATCACATGCCATTCCAAATTCCCCAACGTATGCGATGGTACCGAAATCCATTGCGGCTGATTGATTTCAACCGTGCAGGTGGGACAATAACACATAGGGCAAGAAGCACGGCATGCATAACATTTGATACATTTCGAAAATTCGTTTTCCCAAAATGCCCAACGATCTTCCAAACTCATGTCTTCAATCTTTTTCATCATAGCCGCTTCCGCTTCGGTCAAACCATGATACAAGGTGGCTACATGTTTTTCAATTTCCTTAAAAGTGTTGAGTTCGATGATGTCACCGTTTTCTGCAAAAGCCAATACCATGAAATCACCATCGAATACTTGGTTTTCGGCAGCAAGTTCCACGATACTTTTCAAGGTGTGATGGTTAGCAACTATCACTTTTTTCTTGTCGTGTTTTATTTCCTGACGATATAGATACACGGCAATATTTTGGTCGCAGCTCTCATCAAAAATAAGTTTCGAGGCATGTTCCGCTTTTCTGATGAAAACAGGTCGGGCTTTGCCGCTTGTTCCTTTTTCGTAGCCCACAATCAGTCCGTAGTTCCCTGACTCGAGTAATTGTTGAGCTTTTTGTTGAAGATTATTCATTATTCTACCTCCTGAAATTCTGAATTTTTAATAAGTTTTTGATACGCTGTTGCCGGACCTAACTGACGGAATTGGTCAACAGATTCATTAACCACCTCAGCCCATTTAGCGCCTTCGGCAGCCGACACCCACGAAAATACAATGCGATTTACATCCATGCCAATAAAATCGAGCAAGTTGCGGAAAATCATCCAACGACGACGTGCATGAAAATTCCCTGAAGTATAATGGCAATCGTTAGGATGGCAACCCGAAATAATGATACCATCGGCACCATTCGCAAAAGCTTTCATCAGCAGCATAAAATCTATACGCCCCGTACACGGGAAACGGATGATTTTTACATTCGTTGCATATTTTATACGGCTCGTGCCCGTTAAATCGGCGCCCGCATACGTACACCAATTGCACACAAAAGCAACCACTTTCGGTTCAAAACTGTTAGTATTATTTGTTTCCATTTCTTTTAATTTCGTTTTTATGATTCACATCAACTCTTACCATTCATTCAGCAATGCTTCCACTTCGGCGCACACCTGATCATGATTATAACCCAAAATATCAATAGATTTTGACTTACAGAAAGCAACACACGTGCCACATCCCTGACACAAACCCGGATTGATATGAGAAATAGTTTTGATGATATTGCCGCTACGGTCTTTAATTTCTTCTTTATCTATTGCCTGATACGGACACACAGGGATACACATAAAACATCCCGTGCAACTTGAATACAACGGCGGTGCACATTTCTTCACCACAGCAATCAACGGATCGCGTTTCAACAAATCGTTCGAGAATAATCCTGCAACTTTACTTGCAGCAGCAGAAGCAGCCGCAACGGTTTCAGGAATATCTTTTGTAGATTGACATGCTCCCGCAAGAAAGATACCCGCTGTGTTGGTTTCAACAGGTTTCAACTTGGGATGCGCTTCCGAGAAGAATTTATGTTTGTCGTATGAAACATGTAGCTTCTGTGCCAACTCTTCGCTGCCCGGACTCGCTATACCTGCAGTGGCTAACACCACCATATCCGCTTCAATTTCCACAGCCTGACCCATTAACAAGGTATCCACGCCACGAACAATCAACTTGCCATTCTTTTCATACACCTGAGAAACTCTGCCGCGTATATATTTCACTTCGTCTTCCTCTATGGCTCTCCGTACAAATTCTTCATACATCTTGCCCGTAGCACGTATGTCCATATAAAATATATAAGGCGTGCCTTCATGAACTTTGTGCTTATACAACATCGCATGTTTTGCGGTGTACATACAACAAATTTTCGAGCAATACTCTATGCCTTTTGCCGGATCGCGTGAACCTGCACAAGCAATAAAAACTATTTTCTTTGGAATCTCTCCATCCGATGGACGACGTATCTCGCCTTTTGTAGGTCCCGAAGCTGATGCCAAACGTTCGAACGCCAAACCGTCTATCACATCTTCATACTTACCATATCCATATTCAGGGAAGAAATTTGTTTTCAACACATCAAAGCCTGTGGCAAGCAACAAAGCACCTGCCTGAACTTCCACGAAACTATCCTCCTGATCAAAACGTATAGCTTTTGTCGGGCAAACAATTTCGCACACTTTGCATTTCCCTTTTATATAATACGTGCAATTCACACGGTCAATAACAGGTTTGTTCGGAACCGCTTGTGGAAACGGTACATAAATCGCAGTCCGTTTGCCCAATCCTTGTTCAAACTCACTCGGGATTTTCTTCACAGGACATTTCTGTATGCAAGCCCCGCAACCCGTGCAAAGCTTTTCATCCAAACTTTTCGATTTCAATCGTATCTTCACATTGAAATTTCCGATGGACCCATCCACGCTTTCAATTTCTGCGTAGGTATATAGCGTGATGTTTGGATGACGTGCCACATCCACCATGCGCGGTGTCAAAATACATTGCGAACAATCCAATGTAGGGAACGTTTCCGAAAGTTGCGACATGTGTCCGCCTATCGAAGGTTCGCGTTCCACCAACACCACTTTGTGTCCGGCATCAGCTATATCCAACGACGCTTGTATCCCTGCCACACCGCCACCAATAACAACAGCGGTTTTCGTAATCGGAACATAAATCGGCGCCAATGCCTCATTACGTTTCACCTTTTCCACCAAAGTTCTAACGATGTCAATAGCTTTGTCCGTAGTAGCATCGCTCTTTTCGTGCACCCACGAACAATGTTCGCGGATGTTTGCCATTTCACACAAAAACGGATTCAATCCCGCTTCTGCGCACGCATTACGAAATGTAGGTTCGTGCATACGTGGCGAACATGCCGACACAACAACGCCCGTCAGATTATGTTCTAAGATGGCTTCTTTCACCATATTTTGTCCCGGGTCGGAACACATATATTTATAGTCAACACTGACCGTTACACCCGGAAATTCAGAAGCTACTTTCGCTACCTTTTCACAATCAACCGTGGCACTAATGTTTTCACCACAATGACATATAAATACTCCTATTCTTGCCATATTTAGTTCTCCTCAGTTTTTTCTAATACAACTTGCGGCGCTGCCACTTTGTTTTGCAAACTGATGTTCACAGGAACAAAATGACGGTTGATGCCGCTTTCTTTTTGGCTTTTTCCCAATGCCATATCAATCGCCTGACTGATATAAAGTACGGGGATAGTTAATTTTTCGCCCATCGCTTTTTCAAGAGCGGGACGACGCATATCCAAATTGGAATGACACATCGGACAGGCAACGATGATAGCTTCGGCGCCGCGGTCGGCTGCTTCTTTCACGATGCGACCCGACAATCTGCCCACGATATCCGTGCGACTTACCGACATGCCTGCTCCGCAACATTCCGTCTTGAAGGGCCAATCAATCGGATTCGCACCTAAGCTCTTCATCACCTCGTCCATAGATTGCGGATCTTCCGTACGGTCGAAATCCAACACATCATGCGGACGAACCAACAAACAGCCATAATAACATGCCACCTTTTTATCAAACAAAAATTGTTGCTTGCTCGCCACAAAATCTGCCACAAACATCTGTATAAATTGAACGATATTCAATATCTTGATGTCGCATTTCAGCTCAGCTTCAATGATGCCGTTCACTTCTGCACGCAACGCATCGTCTTTCTTCAACTCATGTTGCACCATGGTCAACCTGTTGTAGCAAGCCGCACACGGCACCACTATGGTGTCCATCTCCGCTTCTTGCGCTTTTGCCAAAATGCGTGCCGGCAACGAAAACGATAAAATACTGTTCAAGTTGTGAGCTGCCGTAGCGCCACAACAATTCCAGTCGGGAACCTGCACCAACTCCACATCAAAAGCATTCGCAAGCGTAACTACCGATTCGCTGTATTCTCGCGAAGAGCCTTCCAGCGAACATCCGGGATAATATCCTATTTTTTTCTGCATTTCTTTATCTTTTTAGTTCATGTTTTTGCCGCCCTGCTTTGCCCTTAAAAAAACAACACACAGCAACATTACCCTATAGCTATGATTTCTTTGTTTTCTTAAAAAATTCCGCCACTTGTTTCCGTCCTTTAATCATTTCAGGCAGGATGGGCAATTTGCCGCGCGTCATCATACTCGGCACCATATTCACATCTTGCATCAAATGCCATGAGCGCAACTTGTAATCTGCCACCAGACTGATTTCGTGCAAACGTCCCGTAAACTTTATCGAATCCAAAAATGCCCTATGGAAACGGATGATATTTTTCGACTTCGGATGCGACAAACCTTCCGCAAGCGACTTCTGACGCATAAAATCCATCGCCTTCGGTATATCTATCTCCATCGGACAACGCGACAAACACATCTCGCATGAAACACACAACCAAATGGTTTGCGATTTCAAAAGCTTCTTGTCATTTTCCGGGTCTTCGGTTTGCAGCAGACGCATCGTTACACTGGGTGGATATTCCATTTCGGTCGAAACGGGGCAGCCCGCCGAACATTTGCCACACTGATAGCATTTCGCGCTTTTCACTTCTGTGGCATGGTGCAATTTCGCGCTCAGCGAATTGTTTTCTATATGAGCTGACATAAATTTTACCTTTTTTGTTTTTGTTACTTAGTTTCGCAATTATCAATAATATTTGATTCTATGATACTTATGTTGTTTTAATCAAAATTTAATTCCGAAAAAGACAAAATTAGAATCGGGCACAAAGTAAATGACATTTTTTGAACCCACCAAATAAAAAGTAAAAAAAAACTCAAATAAAATATTTTACGACAGGCAAAGTTGATGTTTATAAGTTTATATACGTATAAATGTCAATACATTAAAAGAAGATATTTTTGGTTTATTTTTTTTATTTTTTTTTTTGATTTGCGATAATCCATGAGCCATAGTGTGCCTTGCCCGAATGTATCGTTATGGCTGTTTTGTATTTTTTTTTGATAGAAAAAAACATATTACAAAGGATGAGAAGCCAGTTAGGCAGAGTTGTCAACGGCAAAACTATCGAATACAAGAAAAATTTAAAAGAAAAAGCTTGACGATGCGAAACAAAGTGCCTGATTTTTTATATGGTTCAAGGCTCTTTTTTTTCATATTTTAATGAGGTTCGCAACATCGAAATCTGTTGCGGATTTTTTTTTGCCCCTATCCAAATTGCAGATTCTATATTCGTATCTCTTCACATAATTTCATGAAGATTGAATCACAATTACTTCCATTTTATATGCCTTAGTTCCAGCAGTATGGTGTCAGACATGTCCTACACAAAATCAGACATATCCTACACAAAAATCAGATATGTCCTACACGTATTTCTCTGTTGTTGTAGTACCTTTGTACTTTCAAAGCATGTGTTCTTTCTTATCTTTACTATGAAATAAAATCAGCCTTTTTGATTTGATCCGTCGAGATTATAAATACGACAATGCAAATTAGAAATATAATAATGCAGATTATAAATACAACAATGCAGATTAGAAATATGACAATGCAAATTAGAAATACAACAATGCAGATAAGAAATATGACAATGCAGATTAGGAATACAACAATGCAGATAAGAAATATGACAATGCAGATTAGGAATACAACAATGCAGATAAGAAATAT
>CAIWVT010000193.1 GCA_903916135.1 uncultured bacterium | reverse complement strand
CTATCGCCCGCACATGCGGCTGCCGGCGGGGCGTTGGCAGTAATGGTTCGAAAACACACTAAACCTAAATCGTATGACAGAAATTATTAGAAATAGAACAATCAGGCCTTCAAGTAGGCTTGAAAAATCGAAAAGTTATAAAATTGATACAAAACAAGTTTCTCGTGGAGATATTTTAATCGTAAACATCGACCATGAAAGTAACCCATTTAAACGAACATATAGATTCAATGGCGGAGATGTTGCATCGAAAGACAGTATCAGTTTCAGAGTAAATGAATTCGGGACTTCCTTTAATATCAATTGGAGTGGAGCTCAACCAATTGGAACTTCTGACAATAATGAAAGCACATTACAAACAATAAGTAAATTAATTGCTGTGTCTAAATCACAAAAAGTAAAAGATAAAAATGATTTTTCAAACCTTAAACATTCCTTTGATCCAATTTCAGATTCTGAAACAAAAGTCCTTATTTTGGGAACAATGCCAGGTGACAAATCATTAGAATTAGGCGAGTATTACGGACACTCAAGAAACAGGTTTTGGAAAATCATTTCCACCATAACCAATCATGAATTTCCCATAAATTATGAAGAAAAGAAATCAATTTTATATAAAACGAACATTGGAATTTGGGATGTAGCGCATAAAGCAAGAAGAAAAGGTAGCCTTGACAGTGCAATTGAGAGTGAGGAGCCAAACGATATAACCGGCTTTATATCAAAACATAAGAACCTAAAAATGATTGCCTTTAACGGAGCAAAAGCAGAATCTCTCTTTAATAAATATTTTTCAAGGACCAGTAATTTAAAATATATTTCGCTACCAAGTACAAGTCCTGCGAACACAGGAATTGACTTTGAAAATAGTTGTAGAGTATGGAAACAAATACTTATAAAATAGCCTCCGAACAACGAACCACTACTGCCAACGAGCCGGCAGCCGACAATGCGGGGAACCGTGGTAAGGAGACTGGTTGGGGCTACTAAACATGGAAACGAAAATCGAAAATATAACCTGCTATCGCCCGCACATGCGGCTGCCGGCGGGGCGTTAGCAACAAGGCGGTTAAAAACACAACTTGAAAGATTGGAACAAAGAAAAAAAATCCACATTTGACTGCCCTCCCAAACACAAATCCTAAACACGGGCAGCCAAAAGCGGAATTTTTTTTCTTGAATCACTTGTTTTATCATAATATTATTATGTACATTTGCTTATAAAGATAAAAAATACTTAATGAATTGAATAATATGTAGAAAAAAAGTATTAAGATATAGCGTTTAGCCGAAATACCCTGCTATTGAAACCGACCAAAATTCAAAGTAAACCAGGATGTTTAAGCATAAACGCTCACGATAAGCGTGAGTATATAAATATAAAAAATGTGGGCTTATTAATGCATCTCAGCATCGAAAATCTTTAATTAACTAATAATTAGTTATTCATAAATATTAATGCAAAAAAATAATTTTCTGAAATTTGACATAGTTGTTCCTGGGTTTATTTCTACAGGATTACTTTTGGGTGGTATAT
>CAIWVT010000192.1 GCA_903916135.1 uncultured bacterium | reverse complement strand
CTTTTTTTCGTAACTTAGCTACATGAGAATAAAGAAAGAAATAGGACTTGATTTCAATATAGACAAACTAACTAACTCAATTGAAAATGTAGTTACGGGTGACAGTTTCCCAACCGATATATCTATCATTACTACCAGTGACTTAAAAGTAGTTAGTAAAAAAAACGTATGGTTGTTCAATTGGAGTGATGAATTTAAGGAACCGGCCAGAGATGTTTATAAACTGACTATTGTTAATAATCCAACTATTATCCAGGGACTTATTAGTTTAGAGGTTAAAACTGATCATGTGTACATGCATTTGGTTGAGAGTGCACCTTTCAACAAAGGCAAGATTAAAATGTATTCTGGTGTTCCTGGGAACTTGGTTGCATTTGCTTGTAAACTTTCATTTCAGCGAGGATACGATGGTAATGTTTCTTTTCTTTCAAAATCGCAACTTGTTGAGCATTACGAAAAGACACTTGGAGCATTTCATTTCGGTGGAAGAGTGATGATAATTGAAACACAAGCTGCATTAAAGCTTATCAATAAATATTTTTAAAATCAAAATAATGGCAATAAAGAAAATTGAATTAGAAATGGACTTTCTTGGAGGCCAAGGATCATTGACAGCAGATGAAGAAAGAGCGTTAAGTGAATATTTCAAAAAACGTAAAATGTCATCTAAACAAAATTCTTCTGATAAAAGACATAGGGCTTCCAAAAAACCAAAAGTGGCAGTTTAACGAAGTTCCAGGAAAATAAAGCACCGGGTATAACGAGCTTGCAGCCGAGCAATGCGGGGCATCGTGGTAAAACGAACTGGTTGTGGTAACTAAAATGGGAACAAAATTCAAATATCAAATCTGCTAATTCCCGCACTGCGGCTGCAAGCGGGGCGTTGGCGGTAATTAACAAAACCATCTAATTATAAAAATCATAGTTATGACTGAAATGCTAAAATCCAAACAAAATTCCAACAACCATTATGTTGCTTGGATAATTTTTATTCTAGTCATTTTAGGCCTGACATTGCCATTTCATTATGTGCCTAGTCAATTGAGAATGTTTCCAAAAGAACATTTCACTTTTAAGAATACAATAATTACTGAAGAGGATATTAATAAAATCATTGAAACTTACAATAATGCATCTAATATTTTCGAACAGAACACATTTAATAATGATCCATTCATTAAAACACTCCGAGAACAGGAAATTTTGGTAACTGAAACTAAACATAAGACTATTTCTAAGGATATAATATTTTTAACTAATTTCAAAGATAAATACCCTCACGATGTTGATCTGCTTAATATTCCAATTATAAAAAAGAGACTTGAAAATTTAATTGGAAATAAGTATTTTTTTTTAACAGGTACATGTCATGTTGAAACTCCAATTAAAATTGAGAATGATGAGTTTATTACGGAAGGATGCCAAGCACATAATTGTGATGCAACCAATTATATTATTTTGATAAATCTTTTATCAAATAATATGTACGTAGGAATAAGAGAAGAACAAAATGTTAGATTGTATTCAGAAGATGGAAGTACTTCGTCATATTTAACAAAATGGAAAAAGGAAGCAGAACAATCATCTACTCGAACTATATCTGAGGATATAGTTTTCTTAACAAAGTTCAAAGATAAACTCCCTTACGATGTTGATCTACTTAATATCCCAATCATAAAAAAAAGACTTGATAAACTAATTGGAAATAAGTATTCTGTTTTAAAAGATACATGTCATGTTGAAACGCCAATTAAAATTGATAACGATGAGTTTATAGCGGAAGCCTGCCAAGCACATAATTGTAATGCTACTAATTATATTATTTTGATAAATCTTTCATCAAATGTTATGTACGTGGGAATAAGGGAAGAACAAAATGTAAGATTGTATTCAGAGGATGGAAGTACTTCGTCATATTTAACAAAATGGAAAATGGATAATTAATATCGTACATTCAACAGATAATTAAATGTTTAACAATCAAGAAAGAAAAACATGAAAAAATTAATAGGACTTTGGGGAACTGCAAACGTTGGGAAATCTGAAACTATTAGAATTGTCTACAGAAAGTTGACTGAAATGTTTCCAGAATATATTTTCCACGAAAAATTTAAAGTCATTATCCCAGATGCTGGCGACATTCGCTTAGTAATTATTATTAATGGGAAAATTATTGGAATCGAAAGTCAAGGTGATCCAAATTCAAGCTTACTGACTTCATTACCACTATTCGCAGATTTGAATTGTGATATTATTCTTTGTGCAACAAGAACAAGGGGCGCAACTGTAGATCAGGTTGTGAAGTTGAATGCTTCATATGAAATTAAATGGATCGAGAAACATGGATGTGAAGACTCTTTAAAACATCAAGAAAATGATGAAATAATTGCAACTCAAATTTTGAAAATAATAAAAGATGAAATAAATTAAACTACCGCCAACGAGCTTGCAACCGCAACAAAACCAACATTAACAGTACTTAGCAAAGATGCGTCGTTGCTGCGGTTGCAAGCGGGGCGTTATCAAAAAGCATAAAAATATGTTCTTATAAAGTTTGTGACCAGAAATTGAAGGAAGTTCCTTTTCTCAAGGGATAAAAAGCTTCTACTGAACATTTGTATTTGTTTGAGG
>CAIWVT010000191.1 GCA_903916135.1 uncultured bacterium | reverse complement strand
TCTGTCCTTTTAGGCTCTGCCTAATACCCTTTATCTACTACAGCACTCCATAAAAAACTTTATTACTTTAGTAACAAAACAATAACCAACGCCCATGCTAAACTTTATTACTTTATCCAAGCGGAATAGACTAATAAAGTAAATGATTCCGGAACATAACACTGGTTACTAAAGTAATAAAGTTTTTAGCCATACAAAAAAGCTACCCGTTCGTCGCCAGCCTCTGCCTCCGTCCCTTCCATCCATTTCGGCTCTACCTTCTACCATAACAATTAAACAATTTAGCACTATAACACTATTACCGCTCTTGGTTTTGTTTGCCACGGGTGCATCCTTAGCCTCCATATCATTGGGAATAATATTCCCCACTGAGGAGTTTCTATTTTTTACCGGACAATTTATGGTGGAGCAATTCTTTGATTAATTCCGACAAACTCAGCGAAGCACAAGCTATTTGTTCGTCGGCAGCGCCATAATAAATATATAAGCTGTCGCCAAACACGGCTGCTCCTGATGGAAACACCACATTGCTCACATTGCCGATTACCTCCCAATCATGTTCGGGCAAAAACAATGGATAGGGCAAACGGGCAATTACTTTTGTGGGATCATTCAGATTCAATAAAGCAGCACAAGCAGAATATATCAATCCATTATCCGTTTCTTCCACTCCATGATAAATCAATAGCCATCCTTTTTCTGTTTCTATCGGTGGGCATCCTCCGCCTATATATTTTGATTCATGTTTATTGTTGCAGGGGTCCATCACAATGTGTTTCTTTAGGTTCGTGCAATATTTCTTCCAGAAACCTTCAGTGAGGTCTTCCAGGCTATTTATGGCTACAATCTGAATACCCGGTCTGATACGTTGCATGAAACACAATTTGCCTTTTATCCTTCTAGGAAAAAAAACCACATCCTTGTCCCAAAGTAATATGGTTTTTTTATGTGCAATATCTTTTTGTTGATAGTAAAATTTGTGGTTACGATAATATTTATCATTAACTCTCTCTCCCAAATCAAGTTGATATAGAAATTGATTATAACTCAAGGGAGGAACGATAATTCCGTGTTTTTTAAAATGCCGAATATCTTTCGAAATAGCTAGGGCACTCTGCGCATTTATTCCATCATAAGCTGTATAAGTAAGATAGTACAAGTCATCAATTTTTACTATGCGGGGGTCTTCAACCCCTTGCGATTCATAATCAAATTCAGGAACCATAAGAGGCTTTTCCCAACGTTCCGCCACTGTTAAAGGTCCTTCAAAGCGACAATATCCAATAGAGGAATGATTTCCTTTTTGCACTGCCCTGTAGAAAAGATGAACGCTATTGCCTTCGCGTATCACTGCGGGATTCAGCACGCCTTCATTTTCAAAATCAAGTTCGGTTTTCTGTAGTAAAATACCTTCTTTTTTAATATTGATCATAAATTATTAATCTCTTTATTTTATTGAAATACACAAGCTAATTATTAAGCCGGATGGTGAAAATATTTTTTAATATGCTTATGTCAGTTACGATTTGATTAATAAATGATTTGTTTATTAATCCCGCACATAGTTTTTTATTTTTTTTGTTTGGTCGGTACGATGAAAAGCGGAATAGAAGTGTGATGTAGAACTTTTTCAGTTACACTTCCCATGAGTATATTTTCCAACCATTTCTTGCTATGAGAGCCTACAACAATAATATCTGCATGGGTTTTTTTCGCAGCCTGTAATATGGATTCTGCTATATCGCCCTCTCCAACCAAAGTTTGAATGGCTTCATCACCAAGGTGCTGTTTTGATTTTTCAAGGAAATGTTGAGACGTTTTCTTTATTCCGTCCACACTGTGTTTTTGCTGCGAATTCAAATCCATATAGCCCGTATCCCCCATCAGAGCAGGATTTTCATTAGAGAAATAATACACAGGGTCTGACATTACATGAAGTAATGTAACTTCGGCTTTCATAGTTTTGGCTAATGAGAAACCGACTTCTGCCACTTTTTGTGCGGTGGAATCATAATCCAACGCAATCAATACTTTTTTCATTTCATTTGTTTTCATTTTATTTGTTTTTATGTTTTGTCGTTAAAAGATTATTCGGGTTTTATCATTGAATAGTAGAAAAGCAAAATTACTTAGCTTTAACACCTCAATCGTTGCATAATTCCGAAAAAAATTTACATAATTCACACATTGGAGGAAATTATTTTGAACCCGCTACACGTTCGGCAAGCTCTAAAAATCGTAAACGCATATATGTGGAAGCCGACGGCGAAGAAACTTCAAACCCGTTCGGCGGCAGCCTCTGCCTCCATCGCTTCTATCCTTTTTGGCTCTGCCTAATACCCTTTATCTACTACAGCACTCAATAAAAAACTTTATTACTTTAGTAACCAAACAATAACCTACACTGATTCGCAACTTTATTACTTTATGCAACAGCCATAAACTAATAAAGTAAAAGGATGCTGTGAGCCGTCTCTGTTACTAAAGTAATAAAGTTTGAAATTCCGTTGTTCGAAGTTTGCAACTTCGAACTTAATAAATAGTAGTTTCCAACTACGCTGCCCGTTCGTCGCCAGCCTCTGCCTCCGTCCCTTCTATCCATTCAGGCTATGCCTAATAAAAAACAATTACACAATTTAGCAATATAACACTATTACCGCTCATGGTTTTGTTTGCCACGGGTGCATCCTTGATGCATCCTTTCATTTCGCAACCTTCTTTGCTTCTTTTCTGAAATAACTTCTGAACAAAAAACTATGCTGAATAGCATCCAACACCTTATCAAGCTTCGCTGAACTGCTTTCCAAAGTGCTGATGGTGGTCTTTAAACTTTCGCCGGTTTTCTTATCATGAATCATCACTCCCAAAGGACTATCAGGATTTTTGCCTGCTTCTTTCATATTGTTAACAAACACGGTGGCAGTGTCGGCTATGCCTTGTATCTTCAATATGGAAGCCCTCACCGACTTAACAATTAGGGTATCGCTCACCAAATCGTTAGCCAGCGTTCCCTTTTTATTGAGTTTAGCGCTGAATTCAACTAAAGAAGCAATCATATTCTGCGCATTATCCGAAGCCTGTTTCAGCGAACCTATGGTGGCAGCAATGCTGTTGTAAATGGAATCGCTGGCAATCAGCTTACCTATGGTGCCTTCACCCTTTGCCAATTTGTCAGTAAGCACCAAAATATTCAGATTGTTCTTTTGCAAGGTTGCCATCATATCATCTGTCGTTAAAATTCGTTCATTATAAAGGGTATCGCCGTCCTCCACTTCGGGAGCAAATTGCGTTCCGCCATAAATCACCAAAATCTTATTGCCTATCAATCCATCGGTGCTTATTTTCACTCTCGCATCGCGGCGGATGTATTGTTTGGAGGCAGTATTGATATTCATAACCACTTTAACCTGTGATTCTCCATAGAACTCTATCTTTTTCACCGTTCCTACCTTCACACCCGAGAACCAGATGTTGTTTCCTGCCTGCAAACCATTCACATCGCCAAATATGGTTGAAATGCTTAACTTTTTTGAAAATGTGGAATGCAGATTTCCTATAGTCAGAATGCCTCCTATCAGGAATACGATTCCAATGATAATGAATAGCCCGACTATGATAGCTCGTTTATTTACTGCTGTGCTCATGATTTACTGTATAAAATTATAATTAAAGAAGCTTCTGATTTTTTCGTTGTCCGAGGCAAATATCTCTTCAAATTTCCCTACCTTGAAAAACTGTCCGTCGAGCAACATCGCCACCCGGTCGCCGGTTTCTTTTGCGCAGGTGAGGTCGTGGGTAATAATAATAGAGGTGGTGTTGTATTTCTGCTGAACTTCGTTAATCAATTCGTTGATTTCTTCGCAGGTAACGGGGTCTAATCCCGAGGTAGGTTCGTCATACAGCATCACTTCGGGTTTCAGAATCAAGGTGCGTGCAATGCCTATCCTTTTGCGTTGTCCACCCGAAAGGTCGGAAGGCATCTCATCAATCTTTTCTGTCAATCCCACGGCATCAAGCACCTCATCAACCGATTGTTTGATATCAGCTTTGCTCATGTCTTTCAGGTTCATGATTAAAGGGAATTCCAGGTTCTGGCGCACACTCATGCTGTCGTATAAAGCGCTACTCTGAAACGAAAATCCTATGCGCAAACGCAAAGCATCCAGCTCTTTTCCGCTGAGTTTATCCACTTGTTGTCCCAACACTTTTATCACGCCTTTGTCGGGGGGCAACATACCGATAAGTATTTTAATCAAAACCGATTTCCCTGCGCCCGAACGACCCAACACCACCATATTCTCTCCCTTAAACACATCCAGATTGATATCTTTTAAAATGGGTTCCTCACCAAACGATTTATATAAACCTCTGATAGAAATCACTGCCTCATTGCCCGTTTTCGATTCCACGTTTTCCATCTCTTAAAAGTATCTTATCCAGTTTGCCATCTGCACTATCACTATTTCTTCCACAAAAATCAGAAACATAGCCAGCACCACCGCCTCATTGGCAGCCTGCCCCACGCCGCGGGTGCCTTTCACGGCATTATATCCTTTGTAGGTTCCGATGATGCCGATGGTGAACCCGAACACCGTGGATTTGACAAGCGCCGACCCCACATCCAGAAAGGTGATGGTAGCAAATCCGTTTTTAAAAAAGCTTACAAGGCTCACTGCTTCTATGGAATGTACATTGAAATAAGAACCCATCAGCGCCACAAATCCACAAAACAAGCCTAAGACAGGCACAGTGATGGTGGCGGCAATTACGCGCGTAACCACTAAATATTTAAACGGATTGATTGCCGAAACTTCCATAGCATCTATTTGTTCTGTAACCTTCATCGAACCCAGCTCGGCGCCAATGCTCGAACCCACTTTGCCTGCACAGATTAAAGCGGTTATCAACGATGCCAGCGCTCTCACAATAGCTATGGAAATCAACGAAGGCAGCCACGAAGTTGCTCCAAATTCGGATAAGGACGGACGCGATTGTTTTGTGAACACAATGCCGGTGATAAAACCCGTAAGTGCTATCAAAGGAAGCGATTTCACGCCTATCACATAACATTGATTGATGATTTCGCCTACATGAAAAGGCGGTCGAAAGGCTTCCTTAAAAAAGCGTGCCACAAACTTATACGCTTTATAAACCCCTGCAAAATAGGCGTCGAGTGCTTTGGTGAATACTTTTTTATGTTGGCGTGAGTTTTTCATTATGATACTTTTGCAAAAGTATGTCAGAATGAAAGGCTACACCTTACACAATTGGGGAAAAAAGTTACAAGATTCACACATTTTAAAAAAAAAGGACGCGGATATTTTGACAAAAAAACTTTATCAGTGGAGAAAGGCAATCCCAACTCAAAGAGGACTGTCACCTTTCATTAGGGGACTGGGGAAAAACATCTATCAAACGGGTTCGCTCAAAGACGCTATTCCTTGACATTATTATGAAATTTGTGATGCGGATGGAAGCCTGATTGGTGAAGTAACTTCTGGTACTATGTCTCCTTCTCTCCAGATAAATATCGGTATGGGTTATGTGAAAACAGCCTATTCGAAATTGGATACTGAAATTTATATCAAAATACGTGAAAAGCTTATCAAAGCTAAGGTGGTGAAGACACCATTTTATAAAGGATAATCAGATTAGTATAAATAAAAAAAGCCTTGTGAAAACAAGGCTTTTTTTTATTCTGTAGCGAGAACGAGAGTTGAACTCGTGACCTCCGGGTTATGAATCCGACGCTCTAACCATCTGAGCTACCTCGCCAATTGTAGCATCAATTTTCTTATTTACCTACATTTGAGAATGAGAATCGGAATTCAAAATCAGTGATCCCGATTGGATTCGAACCAATGGCCCACAGCTTAGAAGGCTGT
>CAIWVT010000190.1 GCA_903916135.1 uncultured bacterium | reverse complement strand
GTCGGATTGAATATTTCCTAGGTCGGATTGAATATTTCCTAGGTCGGATTGAATATTTCCTAAGTCGGATTGAATATTTATTAAGTCGGGACCATGATGGATGTCTTCGGTATGGCTGAGGGTGTTTATGGGGGCTATTAACTTTATAATGAGTTGCTTCTTTATTAAACGAAACGGTACTCTTCCTTATAAAAATTAATGTATTGGCTACATAAATGGAAACCCACCCTTGGGTTACATCAAATATTTATGGAATTTGAAACTATCCAATCCGTTGGGTCATCATTTGCCACAATATATCTTGCACGAACGATAATTGCTCTCAATGGCGTCAAATTTTTGATGTCACGGATGCAAACTGCTGTTGAATTGCTTCTAAACCAAGTTCCGCCATTGTCGTAGCTATATTCCCAATCAATAGCATATTTTTTAGTGATTTTAAGAGCTTTAACCTGAGCAATAATCGTTTGTGCAAAATTTGGTTTTTGTTTGATGCTTATATCGGGAGATGCACCGCGGACTGATGATGCTGCAACATCAAATCCATTTCTAATAATAAATGCAGCAGCTTCTTCATAATTCGTGATGTTATTGGCTTTCATCTGCACCTGCATCATATCGCCAACATGATCGTTGAAGCATACCTCCCAAGCAAGATTGCGGTTGAGGGTGTCGTCGGGTGTGCCATGAGCAACCAAATTTTGCAAATCACGCAATGTCCCTACATTAGTATCTTGTCCGTCAAGGATTAATTCAGTAACAACGTGGTCGCCACTATTTCTAAGCTTTGCCAGCGTTCTGTCTAAAGTAATAAGTGCGTCGCCAACACGAGAAGGCTCTTTTGAAATCATTGATTTCGCAATAGGTTTGTATTTAATATCCATAAGAAAAAAGTTTTAATTTTCGCAAAGGTAAAACTATTTTTAAATATGGAAATAATTTTAGAAAAAAAAAGTTTTGAACAGGGGGGTGTGAATAAAAATGGGGAATAGGGTTGGCTTTCTTAGTGGTTATTAGCGCTCTTCGTATCTCCGTGGTTTTTGGCTGTTACACAGAGATTCACAGAGCAAAAAGAGATGCACAGAGGTAAATGCTATATTGTTCTATTGTTGAATTGTTTTCTTTTTAGTGTTTCTAAGTGCTCTTTGTCCTGTCCCGTACTGGAAGTCGGGAGTCTCCGTGGTTTTTGGCTGTTACACAGAGATACACAGAGTAAAAAGAGATGCACAGAGGTAAATGCTATATTGTTCTATTGTTGAATTGTTTTTTTCTTAGTGTTTCTTAGTGCTCTTCGTCCTGTCCCGTACTGGAAGTCGGGAGTCTCCGTGGTAAAAAAAGCTTGGTATTTGGAGCTTGGTATTTGGAACTTGGGTCTTCCTATCCTATTCCTCCTTCGCGTCCGTAGCGATATCCTTCATCTGTGGCGATTCCCACACCTGATAGCTGCCTTTTTCGTCGGTAAAAATGAGATAGACCCACAGTTCGGGATGCGTTTTCAAAAACGCTTTAGTTTTCTCCAAGCCCATCACCATAAACGAGGTGGCATAAGCATCGGAGGTAATACAATCTGCCGCCAACACGGTAGCACTCAGCAGAGTGTTGTGGGCAGGGTAGCCCGTCTTTGGGTTGATTTCGTGGGAATAGCGTATGCCGTTTTCGATATAAAACTTACGGTAGTTGCCCGAAGTGTTGAGCGATTTGTTTTCAATTTTCACTATGGCTCTCAGGGGGTTGTCGCCGTCGGGGTTGTCAATAGGCTTTTCGATGCCCACTTTCCAATTGCTTCCGTTGGGTTTTTTGCCTTTGGCATACACCTCACCGCCTATCTCCACGATATAACTCTCGATATGTTTCTTGTCTAAGAGTTGCGACACCAAATCCACCGAATAGCCCTGTGCCAAGGCATTAAAATCGAGGGTGATGCGCGGGTCTTTCTTGATGACTTTGCCGTCTTTTATTGCTACAAATTTATAGCCGATAAACTTCAACAAACTATCCACCATGGCGCTATCCATCTTGGCTTTTTTCTTGAAACTAAAGCCCCAACCCTTCACCAAGGGTCCCACCGTGCAATCGAAAGCGCCATCCGTAGCCTTCGAAACTTCCATAGATTTGCGAAAACATTCCAAGAAATAGGCATCTAAAACCACCGTGGGGTCGTTGTCGTTCACGCGACAAATGATGGAAGTGGAATCGTAAAGTGACACCGATTTGTTGAAAGCATTCAAAAGCGTGTCAATTGCCTGTGCGAAATAGCGATTTTCTTTGTCGAAATAGGTGATATGATAGGTGGTGCCTTGTGCATTACCACTGATTCTGATAGGTTCTTCTTGAGCGAAACTGCGCAAGGCAAGCGCCGTGAGTAGTCCGAAAACGAGAATAATTTTGTTCATTTTTGTTTATGTTTAATTTGAAAAGATAAAATTGAGTTCACTCCGATAAGTCACAATTTTGCCACAAAGGCACTAAGACTCCAAGAAACACGAAGTTTAAAAAGTTTTTCATTTAGAGCAATACCGCTTTGTGATTCTTTGTGTCCTTGTGTCTTCGTGGCAATTATTTTCTTAGTGTTTTGCGGGGTAGGCTCAAAATTAGATATTATTTGCGACCCCACCAAATATGAGGGTATTATTTTTTGATTATCATAAAAAATAGCAGCATTAGGAGGCATCACAAAACAATATCTTGGTTGCGAATCCGCATCAATTGATTCCAAGTCCACACCAACACACTTACCGCAAAGGTGATGCCCACAAACCAACAACACAATTGCCATCCTCTTTGGGTGAGATATAACCAAGTGGCGAGGTTGCCGATGATGATCCATTGAAACACATAAAAGGCAGTGACATTCTTGCCCACCCAACGGAGATATACCAAAAACCAAGCTCGTTGGGAAAGCGCATTGACTTTGTTTAAAAGCCAATACCAAACCAAACAGAACGCCACTATCCATACATAAAGAAATATGTTGTGATGATAATAGAAGGGCAAGTCCACAATGTTAGGCGCTGCCAAAAAAGTAGTAGCTCCAACGGCTGCCAAACCAATGAGGAATAACCATCTGCCCTGCTTTTCCACAAAGAGTTTCACCGTGGCGCGCTCGCCTAAGATAAAAAGCACGCAACCCGTCAAAGGATATGCCACCCACGGAAACAAAGGGAAATAAGACCAAGCATAACTCCCTCCCAAAAATGCCATCAGATAAGCAGCCTTGCCGGGGACAACGAAACTGTAATCAAAAAAGGGAAACAGCACGGCAAGGAGAATAGCAATTATATAAGGTATAAGATTTCGGGCAAAAGCATAACGAAACAAAGCAATCAGCATGATGCTTATCCCTGCTAAAGGGAGGATATCCACACCGAAAACAAATTTCCACGGGTCTATGTCGAGCGTGCCGAAAGCGATACGCAACAACACATGCACATTCAATAGCACATTAAGTGCAAAACCCAACAGCAAGAGTTTGGCACCGCGCCATAGTTGCATGCCGAAGGTCTTGCTCGATTGCATGGCAAAATATCCCATGATCAACATAAAGATAGGAGCAGCAGGAGCACCACCACCAAAAAGAGAGAGCTTCCCCACGAGGCTTCCCGATTGGCTTTCCATGGCAAACAGCTCCATGAGATGCACCTGAACCATCAGCATCACCGCTACACCTTTCACCAAATCGGACGTCGAGTTTCTCATCTGAAAATTTTCGGCTAAATTAATACTACTATACTATCCGTTCGTATTTCGTTAAAAGGAAATGCTCTAATTTTGCATCGCCTGAAGAAATACGTATTGATTTTTAAACTTCAATAGCCCCTAAATATTGTTTATTCTGTAAAGATAAACACTATTGTCCGGTTAAATTTTGCTTTTTTATAATGTCGTGCCTACGGCACTTTTACGTTACTCTTAATCGTTTGTTCTACCATACTTTCGTACCTACGGTACTTTTTGAAGCCTCGTTAGAGGCGATATTATGGTAGAAAAATGTACGTAAAGAAAATCAAGCCCCGTTAGGGGCGACATTATAAAAGTATTGACAATTAAGTGTTTCAAAATAGTTCTTCCTTTTTTACCGGACAACAGTGAAAGATAAACATGAAGGCAAGATTTTACTTGACTTTTAAACAACTGAAAACGATGTGATTTTAAATTATTTTTAAGATTCCCTTAGGGTAAAATCCCTTTCATGTGTACTATTTGTATCAAACAAGAGTTTTACACTATTCTTCAAGCTAAAACAGAAATTATACTTATGAAAATCAACAAAAACTTAGCCATCAGCGAAAATGGCTTTTGCTTAAACCCCGTGACGGGCGAATCGTTTTCCATCAATCCTATTGGTGCCGAAATCATTCAACTGTTTAAGGCGGGCATGACCTCCGAAAAGGTGGTTAAAGAGCTTTGCACCTCTTATAATATAGATGAAGCCACTATGGAGCGCGACTTATATGATTTTGTCAACGTGTTGAAACATCATCAATTGATACAAGCCGATGAAAAGAACTAAAATCACAGTAGGCGTAACGGGCATCAATCCCATTGACAGTCCGGGTCCGGGCATACCCGTCATCCGCGGCATTCGCGATTCTGTGGAGATGGAGTCGCGTATCATAGGTCTTTCGTATGAGTCGCTCGACCCGGGTATCTATATGCACGAGTTGGTGGACAAAACCTATCAGTTGCCCTATCCTTCGGCGGGCGCTGACCGTTTGCTCGACCGTTTGGAATATATCCAATCCAAAGAGCATTTGGATGTCATCATCCCCAACTTGGATGCGGAGTTGTATTCCTTCATCAAGTTAGAACCACAGCTGAAGCAAATGGGCATTCACATGTGTCTGCCTACGCTGTTTCAATTTGAAGAACGTCATAAATTCCATCTCGATGAATTCGGAAAGAAGTATGACATCCCTGTTCCCAAAAGCAAAACCATTTATGCCCCCGAAGAAGTCTATGGTTTGCACAATGATTTTATGTATCCTATCGTCATCAAAGGGAAATTCTACGATGCCGGCATAGCCCACAACCCCGAACAAGCTAAGACCTATTTCAATAAGATAAGTGCCAAATGGGGATTGCCTATCATCGTGCAGCAATTTGTTATGGGAAATGAGTACAATGTGGTCGGTTTGGGCGATGGAAAAGGCAACACCATAGCGGCAGTGCCGATGCGCAAACAGTTTATCACCGACAAAGGCAAAGCATGGGCGGGTATCTCCATTGATGAAAAAACCTTGTTGGACATGACACGCAAATTTGTGAAAGCCACCAAATGGAAAGGCGGCTTCGAGCTCGAACTGATGAAAGATGCCAACGGGAAATACTTTTTGTTGGAAATCAATCCGCGCATCCCTGCTTGGGTGTATTTGGCGGTTGGCTGCGGACAAAACATCCCCGAAGCCTTGGTGAAATTGGCAATGGGCAAAAAGGTGGAGCCTTACACCGACTATGCCATAGGCAAAATGTTTGTCCGCTATTCTTATGATATGATAGTGGACATTAGCGAATTTGAGAAAATAACAACTTTAGGAGAACTTTAAAAAAACAACAACATGGAAAAGAAAAAATATGAACGTCCGGTACTAAAAAAACTCGATACCGGCATGCCCAATAAATTCGGAATGCGTTCTGAATACACACCCAAAACACATATTGATGGCATAGCTGTCAAGGATTTGGCAAAAGAATACGGTTCGCCACTCTTTGTGATTTCGGAAAGCACCCTGCGTAACACCTTTCAACAGGCGAAACGCGCCTTCACCACGCGCTATCCCAAGGTGCAATTTGCGTGGTCTTATAAAACCAATTATATGAATGCCGTCTGCTGTGCTTTTCATCAGGAAGGTTCGTGGGCGGAAGTCGTGTCGGGCTTTGAATATGACAAAGCCATCGCGAATGGTGTCAGTGGCAAGAAGATTATCTTTAACGGTCCCGACAAAACGGAAGAAGACCTGAAGAAAGCCATCAACAACGACTCCCTGATACATATTGACCATTTGGACGAGCTTTATACCATCATTGATTTGGCTACATCCATGAACAAAAGACCGCGGGTAGCCATCCGCGTGAACATGGATACAGGCGTTTATCCTATGTGGGATCGCTTTGGTTTTAATTATGAAAACGGACAAGCATGGGATGCGCTCAACAAAATTATGCGTTCCGAAAAGTTGGAACTCGTCGGCTTGCATTGCCATATCGGCACCTTTATGTTATCGCCGGGGGCGTATGCTGTGGCGGCTACCAAGCTTACTGATTTAGCCATCAGCCTACAAACTAAGTTTAACCACGACATCAAATACATTGACTTGGGCGGAGGTTTCACATCCAAAAACACTCTGAAAGGTTCTTACCTTCCGGGTTCGGACACCAATCCGACCTTTGATGATTACGCAGAAGCTATCACCTCCGTGTTAATCAACAGCAATCTCCGTCAGGATAAGCTTCCCACTTTGATACTCGAAACCGGACGGGCTTTGATTGATGATGCAGGCTTCTTGGTAGGTTCAGTCATTGCCAACAAAAGATTATCAACAGGCAAGCGAGCTACGATTTTGGACTTCGGTGTCAACATCATGTTCACGGCTTTTTGGTACGACCATAAGGTTTCTCCCGCTCAGGAATTCACACATTATGCAGAAGATACGGTTTTGTATGGACCTTTATGTATGAATATTGATGTGGTACGTGAAAATATTAGCTTACCTTTGCTGAACAAAGGAGACCATTTGGTGGTGCATCAAATGGGTGCTTACAACATGACGCAGTGGATGCAATTTATCACCCTGCGCCCGAAAATTGTGATGATAGATATGGACGAAAGAGTCCACATCATCCGCGATAATGAGACGTTGGAAAGCATCACAGGACTCGAACGGACTCCCGATTATTTAAAAAAGTTCGAATTATAACTAAATGGCATTAGCTCTCAGTATTTCCTCTACCCTCAACAAGGGACGCAGCCTCTTTCCGCAGTTTGTGAAGAGTATATTGAACAGCTATACCCAAATCTTTTTCTCAAACAATCTTGTTTTCGCCCTGATACTGATACTCGTCACCTTCTTCGATTGGGTGGCGGGCTTCAGTGGCGTGTTGTGCGTGGTGTTGACCAATCTGATGGCGTATATCATCGGATTCAATCGCAAGAATATCATATCCGGTGCTTATGGTTTCAATAGTTTGCTCACGGGTTTGGCTTTGGGCAGCTATTATCAATTGAACTCGCAGTTTCTTTTGATACTCGTCTTTGCGTCCATGCTATCCTTGTTTTTCACCTTAATGATGGAGGGCGTGATTGGAAAATACGGGCTGCCATTCTTGAGTATTCCGTTCTTGTTTGCCATTTGGATGCTGATTTTGGCAACACGCCAATTCACGAATCTCCAAATTAGCGAGCGAGGCATCTATGTGTTGAACGATTTGCAAGCTTTGGGAGGTCAAGGTTTGGTGCGCCTCTATGTGTGGTTCGGGAAGCTGAACATCCCCATGTTTTGGGTGATATATTTCCGTTCGCTTGGCGCTATCTTCTTCCAATATCATGTGTTTGCGGGCATGTTGATGGCTTTAGGGCTGCTGATTTATTCGCGCATCGGCTTCCTGCTGTCATTGGTGGGATTCTTTTCCGCTTATTGGTTCTATTCTTTTATAGGGGCTGATATCAGTGCTTTGAACTATAATTATATCGGTTTCAATTTTATCCTAACTGCCATTGCGATTGGAGGTTTCTTCGTAATTTCAAGCAGACATTCCTTCTTGTGGGTGTTGCTGTTGGTGCCATTGATATCCATTACGATTACGGCTTCCACGGCTATCATGAATCTCTATCAACTGCCCGTATATTCTCTGCCATTCAATGTCATAGTGCTGTTGTTTCTCTATGCATTGAAGTTTCGCGAACGTTTCTACGACAAGCCTCAGATAGTGTTGATACAACATTATTCCCCGGAAAAGAATCTCTATCTGCAACATAACAACAAAGAACGCTTCCGCAAGTCATACTACTTCCCGTTTTCCTTACCCTTTTGGGGAGAATGGAAGGTGACGCAGGCACACAACGGCAGTATCACGCACAAAGGCGATTGGAAGCAGGCGTGGGACTTTGAGATAGCTGATAACAAGGATGTGTTGTTTCAGGGCAGCGGCATGTCGGTGGAGGATTATTATTGTTATAACAAACCCGTGATAGCTCCCTTGGCGGGCGTGGTAGAGGAGGTTGTGGATGGCATTGACGATAACGCGATTGGCGACGTGAACACCGATGACAATTGGGGCAACACTATCGTCATCAAACATGCCGAAGGGCTTTACTCCAAGACCTGTCATCTCAAGAAAGACAGCTTCAAAGTGCAGAAAGGCGATACGCTGAAGAAAGGCGACATCATGGCATATTGCGGAAACTCGGGGCGTTCGCCGCAGCCACACATCCATTTTCAGTTGCAAGCAACGCCATTCATCGGGTCGAAGACATTGGATTACCCCTTGGGGCATTACATCCTGAATACCGACAAGGGCTTCACCTTGCAGTCGTTTGAGAAACCCTCAGAGGGCGACAAAGTGACGGCGGTGGAGAAGAATCAAACCCTATACAAAGCCTTCCATTTCATACCCGGGCAGCAAATGCAGTTTTCGGTGACTCAGGCTGACGGTAAAACCAAGATATACAAGTGGGAAGTGGTGGCAGACATCTATAATAATACCTATATTTGGTGCGCAACCACCAAATCGAAGCTGTATTTTAAGAGCGACGACGACATGATGTACTTCACCGCCTTCGAGGGGAAGCGCCGTTCGTTGCTGTTCTATTTTTATCTAACTGCTTACAAGGTGCTTTATGGATATTATAAAGATATCGAACTGAAAGACACCTTCCCCGTGGATACACTCAACAGCGGCTTGCTAATTTTGCTGCAAGACTTCGTTGCGCCCTTCTTCATGTTCCTCAAGACGAACTATCTCCTGAAATACGTGAGCAAAACAGACGACTTCTCCGATAGTAGCATCGTGTTGAACTCACAAGTGGACATCAAGATAGGCGGGGTGAGGATGCAGCGCTATGAGGGCGAAATGCTGATACATAAAGATCGTATAACACAATTTTCGGTGAGCCATAAGAACAAAACGATGGTGGCAACCACTATTCCAACGAACATAAAATGAAAAAAAATCAACGGACATATTACCTGATAGGGCTACTCGCCATCGTGGGGATGACGCATCGGCTTCATGCGCAGGAGGCTCCTACATTTCGCACTGTGGATGCAAAAACCTATCACTACTTCTTAGACCAAAAGTGGGATTCTTTGGTCGCCGTGGGTAAAACGGCTCTCGCCAATGATATTGATTATTATTATCTGCGCATCCGCCTTGGCATTGCCTATTTCAACAAAGGAAAATACGCGAAAGCGATACAGCATCTGCAGAAAGCAACGAAATTTAACTCCGGCGATAGCACCGCATTGGAGTATATGTATTATGCCTATAGGAGCTACAATCGCCCTTTGTATCAGAGCCATATCGCGAAGCAACTAAAAGGAAATGCACGGCAGCGTATTTTGAAACAATTTCCCGTTTATAAAAACTCCTTTTCACCGGAGGTGGGATATCAATGGGATAATAAACTTGCGTATGTATATAATCCGAGTTTAGGGGTGCTGCAGTTTGATTTGCCTCAAAGTTTTATGTTCTTCGGATTGGATTATAAACATTATTTCGGGGGCATAGCGCTCAATGCTGCCTACGAGTATTTCGACAGTCGGAGGATGAAAGAAACTATAACACCCTTGAGTACTATAGATGAAAAATATAATGTGGCGGAGCATCACTTTTATGTAAACACTGAAATCTCTTCAAAAAACAAGCTTACCATTGTGCCTGCTGTGCAATATCAGCTTCTCAAATATTCGCTGCCTACAACTGTGGGAAGCACCACCGATAGCGCAGGAAGCATCACATTGACTCATTACTCCTATAATAATATCATCGCTTCTTTGGGATTATATAAAGATGTGCGTTCGGTTTCGCTCGGGTTGGCGCTTTCGTATTCCCGTTTGTATAATAAACCCATCTTTCAAACCACAGGGCAATTGACTTGGTTTCCTTTGGGCAATTTGAATCTCTATTCCACCACGAACGTGGCGTATGTGATATTCCCCGGAGCAAGCACTGGGACTGGAAGAGGACGGGGAGCTACGCAGAAAACGACAAGCACTACCAATGGAGATAAGAGTCACGCCGTCATAGAAGAAGCTATCGGCGGGAAGGTGACAAAAAATTTGTGGATAGAGGCGCAAGGCGCCTTCAATGGCTTGCGGGGATATAATAAAGCAAACGCTACCGTCGTTTTCAATAATCCCGAGCAGGTGAAGTATATGATAGGGCTGACGGGGGTTTATGAAGTCTCGAAAGTGTTGGAACTTACCATCGGCTATCAGTTTTCTCAAAAAAACATAACAGAAACATATTATATTGGAATTATTCCAAAAGTAAGCACTCAATCAAATAATAGTAACTCAATTTACGCAGGATTAAAATGGAAACTTTAAAAATGAAAACACGAATCGCAGCCATCATCATCGTGGTGATGCTGTTTGCGCAACGCGGCATGGCGCAAGACAATGCAGCAACCCTACAAGAGGCATTCAGCAGTAGCTACACACTCGAAAAATCGGGAGATTACACCAAAGCCATCGAAGCGCTGCGGAAAGTGTATGACGAAAAGTCGTATGAACTCAACCTACGCTTGGGTTGGCTCACCTATATGAGCGGCAACTTCACCGAGTCGTCAGCCTATTACCAAAAAGCCATCGCACTGATGCCTTACGGGATAGAAGCTCGCTTCGGTATAGTGTATCCCGCTTCGGCTCTCGGGAATTGGGACCAAGTGGCGGCGCAATATCTCGAGATATTGAAGACCGACCCCCAAAACACCTCCGCCAATTATAAGTTGGGATATATTTATTATGGCAAAGCCGAATACAGCAAAGCACTTCCCTATTTCGAGAAGAACGTGAACCTGTATCCCTTCGACTACGACTCTTTGCTGATGTTCGCTTGGACCAATTATCGCTTGGGCAAATTGCGCGAAGCGAAAATACTGTTCAACAAAGCTTTGCTCAATCATCCCAAAGACGCTTCCGCCTTGGAAGGCTTGGGATTGATCAAGTAGGAAGGGATGCCTTGTTGGCATCCTATTTTAAGAGTATTCTCTTATGCTTTGCGATAACGCATCCGTAAGAGTAT
>CAIWVT010000189.1 GCA_903916135.1 uncultured bacterium | reverse complement strand
TGCCATAGCACTATTTTTGGTAGAAATAGTACTATTTCTACCAAAAATAGTGCTATGGCAACCAGAAATAGTGCTATGACGGCCAGAAATAGTGCTATGACGGCCAGAGATAGTGCTATGACGGCCAGAAATAGTGCTATGACGGCCAGAGATAGTGCTATGACGACCAGAGATAGTGCTATGACGACCAGAGATAGTGCTATGGCAACCAGAGATAGTGCTATGGCAACCAGAAATAGTGCTATGACGGCCAGAGATAGTGCTATGACGGCCAGAGATAGTGCTATGGCAACCAGAGATAGTGTTATGGCAACTTGTGATAGTGCTATGTCAGCCCGAAAATTTTTAAATCATAAATCTCAAATCCAAAAATTTATCATCTGAAACAATTAAATTTACATTAATTTTCTCCAAAGTAATTTTCACATAAAAATATTTTGTACTTTTGTTGAAACTAAAAAAAACAAACTTATGAAAAAAATTTACAATTACATGCTGTTAAGTATTCTAATACTAACAGGTTACAACGCATCTTCTCAAATTCTAATTTCTGCTATGATGCCAAACGTTGCCGGAACTGATTCTGCTTATGAGTACGTTCAGTTAATTGCAACGCAGAACATTGATTTTGCTACAACACCTTATTCTCTTGTTATGTTAAATAACGGCGCAGCAACTCTTAAAGGTTGGGCACAAGGCACAGCAATTAGCTACAAATTCAATCTCACAAGTGGAACCGTGCACACAGGCGATGTGTTTTATGTTGGCGGGAATAAAATGAAAATTGATGGCGTAGGATCAACAGACCTTAGTGGTTTAATATGGATTCGCGTCATAAACAATGTTACGACTGGTGGAGATGGCTTAGGCAATTTAAATACCACCGGTGTTTTTGGCAATGTTGGAGGAAGTGCTGATGGTGCTGGTGTATTTTTAGGCACTACCATTGACTCGACAAGCATTCCGGTTGACGCGCTCTTTTTCGGTGCAACTATTGGAACCGCTTATGCAGCAGGTCCGCCAATAAAAGGATATCAGGTTCCTAACAGCGATCATTACACTACTGCGCAAGGGTTCTTTGGTGCAGGCACAAACACCTATAGTGCATTGTGCAGAAACTTACAAGATACTTTGCTCTCTTTTACAGGAACCTACGACACTACGCTCAACACTTGGGCAGTTCCTCGCGTCGCTACCTATATTAAACTAACTACCGCATCGCTCATTTCAGCAATCAACACAAATATCACTTTAATTGGCACATTGGTTGGAATGAATGATTCAGAGCCTTTGAAAAATATCGAAATCTATCCTAACCCATCAGATGGTGTTTTCAATATCAGCAATCCGAAAATCACTTCTATTGATGTAGAAGTTTATGACTTATTAGGAAATAGTATTTACAGAGTTCTCAAGACTGATAAAAATATTGGGATTGATCTAAGCAGAAATGCAAAAGGCGTTTACTTTGTCAGAATCGCCGACCAATCGGGCAATAAAGTGGTGAGGAAATTGGTCATAAAATAATACGTTTATAAAACCGTTTTAAATGATGTTTAATCAAAAAAACATCATTTTTTTTGATATAATTTATGCTGATGTTCCGTAAGACTTTTATCATTGCGCTCCTGTTCTTTCAAAGTATTGCGCTTGTGTATTCGCAGGATAATAAGCCCATGCGGATAGAATTGGAGGTAATTTCCAACACCGAAAACTATCATATCATTCCTTTTGGCAGAAAAGGCATTTTGTTGTTCTATCAAACGCAGGCATCCTTCACTGACCAAAACACCACTTGGTATTTCTCTTTGTATGATGTAAACTTTAAAGAAATTTGGACCAAACAATTTTCCGAGTCTCGCTTCATGAAATTGCGTCTTTTTGATAAAGACGAAACGAATTTGTATCTGTTTCTTCAAAAAGCCGTCAATAAAAATCAGAAGGATGACTTTTCTATTGTTACGATAAACATACAGTCGGGCAGCATCAAAAGCACCCGTGGAACCAATCCCGACCATTCGGATGTCAATTCCTTTGTAGTCTATCATAATATGGCATATTGTTCGGGTGTAACCGTTCCGTCAAAGGGAGCAGAAATCGGACAGATATTCTTTTCGTTAACCTTGGTGCCTTTGTTTTCGGGAATTACCCTGTTGAAATACCACCCTTCTTTTTTTATGGTGAATTTGAATGGCGGTGAAATCAAGAGCATCCCCGAAAAGTTGAAAGGGCAAGCCTGGGTAGAGAGCATGGAAGCCGATTCCATAAAAAATGCCATTCTATTGACCATTAAGAGTCATGTGGCTTCTCGCCAAAACTTCATGTATCTGAACCAATACGACCTTAGCGGTAGAAAGATGAGTTCCTTAGAGCTGAATACTCAGGATAACAAACGCAAACTGAATACTGCAAAACTCTTGAGTGTGAATGATAGCACCAAACTTGTGATTGGCACTTACAACAACAAAATGAAAGGTTATGGTGCCAATGCTGCCAACAATGCTTTTATGGAATTTTCGTCGGGCATATTTTTTACCAAAGTAGTCAATGGAACACAGAAGAGCATATCGTTCTATAACTTCTCCAATCTGAAAAGCTTCTACGCGTCCCTGACAGATAGAAAAGCCTTTCAAATGAAGAAAATGGAAATTCGTAAAAAAGCCAAAGGCAAAGAAATTTCACTCAACTATTCTTTGCTGTTGCACGATATTATTGTCAGAAACAATCAGTTCCTCTTTATTGCTGAAGCTTATTATCCCGAATACCATAACGTTTCATATACTACGTATGATGCCTACGGCAGACCTACCACATCTTCCTACTCCGTTTTTGATGGATACAGATACACCAACGCCGTGATTGCATGTTTTGATGATGAAGGGAAATTGTTATGGGATAATTCTTTTGAACTAACGAATATCTTATCTAAGAAACTCGACAAACGGGTGGAGACATTGTTTGATGGCGATGATATTATTCTCACTTATAGCAGTGATGGGGAGATTGCCTCCAAGGTAATACGGGGCAACGAAGTCATTGAAAACACAAACCTAACTCCGATTCAAACCAATTACTCGAATGATAAAGTGTTGTCCGACTATAACAGCGACATGGAATATTGGTACGACACCTATTTTATTTCGTAT
>CAIWVT010000188.1 GCA_903916135.1 uncultured bacterium | reverse complement strand
TGAGTTTCTTGCCTTCTAACAATATGGAAGACCCTCCTGTGAAGCCTTGCACTGATAACATTCGCCGCGAAGATGAAAAACTTCAAACCCTGATTCCCGACGATCCCAACAAGCCTTATGATATGAAAGATATCATCTTGAGTGTTGTTGACGATCACAACTTTTTCGAAGTTCAACAATATTATGCGCTCAATATGATTGTTGGTTTTGCTCGTCTCGCAGGTAAACCTGTTGGTATCATTGCCAATCAACCTGCATTTCTTGCCGGTGTGTTGGACATTAACTCTTCTGTGAAGGCTGCGCGTTTTGTTCGTTTCTGCGATGCCTTCAACATTCCTTTGGTAACTTTTGTGGATGTTCCGGGATTTATGCCGGGTACTGTTCAAGAATTTGGCGGCATCATCAAGCATGGCGCGAAACTCTTATATGCTTTTGCTGAAGCTACGGTACCTAAGATTACCGTGATTACACGTAAAGCGTATGGCGGAGCTTATGATGTGATGTCGAGCAAACATATTGGGGCAGATATCAACTACGCCTACCCTGCTGCAGAGATTGCCGTGATGGGTGCTGAAGGTGCAGTAAATATCATTCATCGTAACCTAAATAATGATGAAGAGAAGAAAAAAGCCATCGAAGATTACCGCGAAACCTTCTCAAATCCATATCGCGCAGCAGAACTTGGCTACATTGATGAGATTATTTATCCAAAAGAAACACGTTTCAAACTCATACAAGCTTTGGAGATGACTCAAAATAAAAGCAAATCGAATCCACCAAAGAAACACGGTAATATTCCTTTATAGGTTTGAAAATAATATATTTATATGGTTTATGTTTCCTTTTGATTTAATAACAATTCTATTCTATACCTTTTCAGCAAAAGAAAAGTACCATCAAATATTTGAGTTCTTTTTATTAAAAACAAGCATGCAGAATACTATTTTAAAAAAAATATAAGAATTTTATTTTTCATTTAATAATTATTACTAAATTTGACGTCCATAAAAAATGGCTCTCAAGGTGCGAAAACCTTGAGATAAACTTTAATATTTTAATCAATTTTATCAACTAAATACAAATAAATTATGTCTTCAAAAAAAATTCTATTGGTCGATGATGACCGCGATTTTATTTCTGCAATTGCTACGATGCTTGCAGTTAAAGGGTATAACGTAAAAGTTGCCAACAGTGGCATCGAAGGGTATGAAATGGCACAAACCTTTCTACCCGATTTATTTATTCTCGACGTAAACATGGAAACAGACCGTGCAGGTTTTGAACTAAATAAAAGTTTAAGAACAAACGGACATTTCAAAACTACTCCTATCATTATGCTAACAGGTGTAGAAACTTGGGTAGCGAGCAATCAGATTATCGAAATGTATAATGAAATGGCAGGAATGGAAGGTTTCGAAAATAAAAAAGTTATTAAAATTCAAAACCCGGATGGCACTGTTGCGGTAGATTACAAAAATGACACTGGACAAAACTATACACTTTTGCTCGATGGTTTTATTGCAAAACCAGTTGATTCCGATAGTTTAATCAATGAAATCAACCGTTTTCTGAAAGACTAAAATCACAGTTCACAATCATCTGAAAAACATAAAAAAGTGAAGAGTTGCATATAAACTTTTCACTTTTTTTTCTTGATTTTATCAATTATTGAAAAATTATTCGTACGTTTGTTACCTTATTTCATAACCAAGGATAATAATTTACATAAATATTTATTGACTCATAAAATCAACTGTATGAAAAATCTCGTTTTATTCATCATTTCTCTTTTAATTACTGGGAATATTATGGCACAAGACATCCATTTTTCCCAATTCAACAATGCTCCCCTATCTTTGAATCCTGCATTAGCCGGAGCTTTCAATGCCGAGCATCGCGTCATTGCTAATTATAAAAGCCAATGGCATAGTGTGGCAAAATCTTATATGACCTACGGTTTATCCTATGATGCTGGAATATTGAAAGGTAAATTGAATGGTGGAATTCTTGGCATTGGTGTGCAATTGTTCAACGACCAAGCTGGCGAAAACAAAATGGGCTTGACTCAAGGTAATATTTCCATTGCATATCACTTGCCGATAAATCGTTCAAATTTTTTAACTGCGGGCATTCAAGGTGGTTTCGCACAACGCCGTATTGATGAAAGCAAAATGCGCTGGGATAGCCAGTACGATCCCTTTTCTTTCGATGGCTACAATGCTTCACTGCCAACAGGCGAGCTATCATCTTATAGTAGCAAAAATTATGGAGATATTTCAGCAGGGCTTTTATGGGCATTTAACTCCCAAACTTCCACGATGTCGTCGAATGATGCAAAAAAAGTCAATGTTGGAATTGCTGTGTTTCATATCAATCGCCCTCGACAAACATTTTATGATGTCAAGGACAACAAACTGTATATGAAATTTGCCTTACACGCCAACTCTTTCATCGGAGTAAAAAATACCAATTTAGCTATTCTTCCTTCTGCCGTTTGGTATCGTCAAGGTCCGTCGAATGACATTCTTGTTGGCTCCTTATTCCGTTATCGCTTAAACAATGCTTCAAAATACACCAATTTCGCTTCTGAAAATGCCATCGCTATTGGCTGCCATTATCGTGTAGGTGATGCGGTAATCGTTTCCGCACAATTGGAGTGGAAAAACTTTCTCTTAGGTGTGAGTTATGATGTGAACACTTCCAAACTTTCATCTGCCACCAATGGTGCAGGCGGGATAGAAATTGCTGTAAGTTATTTCACCCCTTTGTTCGATAAGAAAAGTAGAAGTATGTTTTGATTTTGGCAGCTTACGTATTCATCCCACCGCAAACATTCAACACCTGACCAGTTACATATTCCGATAAGCCCGACGCTAAAAATAATGCCGCATTCGCAACTTCTTCGGGTGTGCCTGCACGCTTCGATGGAATATCTTTCAACCAAAATTGTTTAGCGTCTTCAGGCAATCTATGTGTCATTTCTGTTTCTATAAATCCAGGGGCTATGGCATTGCAACGTATATTGCGCGAACCCAATTCCAATGCTATTGATTTGGTGAAACCAATGATACCTGCTTTGGAGGCAGAATAATTTGCCTGACCGGCATTCCCTGCAATACCCACAACAGAACTCATATTGATGATTGAACCACTGCGTTGTTTAATCATCGTCTTTTGAACTGCCTTGGTTAAATTAAAAACCGATTTCAAATTAATCGTAATCACCGCATCCCAATCCGATTCGGTCATACGCATCAACAAATTATCTTTCGTGATACCTGCATTATTCACCAAAACATCTATCGTAGGAAAATCCTTGAGGATTTCGTTGATGGTTTCTTCACTTTTGCCAAACGAGGAAGCATCCGAAGCATACGCTTTCGCTTTCACGCCCATACCTGTAAGTTCTCTTTCAAGATTCATGGCATTTTCATCATAAGCCAAATCCGTAAATGCTATGTTGCATCCATGTTTTGCAAATACAATAGCAATAGCTTTTCCGATGCCTCTTGATGCACCGGTAATCACCGCTGTTTTTCCTTCTAATAATTTCATGTTTGTTTTTTTTACAAAATTAATAATTATATTTTAATTTTTGAGTTATTTGTTTATCTGATTCACAAAAACAGATAAAAAATTTTATTTTCCTCATGAAAACAAACAGACGCATCCTTTTCATATTTCTGCTACTTCTCCCCTGCTTTGCCTGCTCTCAAACCTTAGTGGAGAAAAACAACAGATTGTTGATGGCAGCCTATCAAGGGCAGACAGATTCTGTGCTGAGTCTTTTGCTCGACAGTGCAGATGTCAATTGTCGCAATGAAGAAGGAATCACTCCCCTGATGTATGCTGCTGAAAAAGGTCATTTAGATATTGTCAAAATTCTATTATATAATGGTGCCGATCCAAAGCTCGATCCAAATTCAGGACGCACTGCCTTGATGAGTGCCGCCATACAAAACTATCCCGAAATTGTGTATTCCCTATTAATATATGGTGCCAATATCAATGCCGACGATGAAGACGGCATCACTGCTTTGACCTATGCCTGCGGATATAACCTTTATGATATGGCAGATTATCTGTTACAAAACTTTGTTAATCCCAATATCAAAACCCACGATAGCACAAGTGCTGTAACTTGTGCGGCTTACTTCGGCAATACCGAAATTGTCGGGCTTCTGTTGCGCAACAACGCCAATGCAAACACAAAAAATGTGAATGGAGCAAACGCCGTTGAATTTGCAATTCGCAATAATGATAGGGCAATGCTCGATACCTTGGCTAAATATCAAACGGACATAAAAGTCTATATCAACACCAAGCAAAAAGTTAATGCCGTTGATTATGCCAAGATTTTGAATAGACGGAATGTGGTGGTCGCTTTGCGAAAACTTGGCTATCATGGAAGCTTTCTACCTTTTTATGATAAGATATCGGTCAGCTACAATGCATGTACATTCAACTTCAAAGATATTTTTATGGGCGCAGGCATCGGCATTTTCGATTCGAAGTATAACAGCAGCTTCGAGTTGGGGTTTAACAAACGTCTTGCCAAAAAACGTATCTTGGAGCCTCAGCCCGATGGTTCTTTCTATCAACTTTGGGAGAAGAAACAATATCTATATGCGAGTTTTGAAAAACTTTTCGATATTAAAACTCAAAATATCCAACGCCGACAAGGTGTTTTCATCCGTTTGAAAGGCATATATTCATGGGGTTCCTATGAGGGAAGCATTCAGAAACCTACAGACAAGCTTTCTTTCGTGCCGGGCATCGGCTACGCCTATATGTCCGACAATCTATTCGTCAAGGCAGCTTATGAATATGCAAATCTCGACAACTATTATGGCTCTAAACATTGGATAACAATCAGTGCAGGCTTTTTTATCCCCATCAACAAACGCAAACTCTATCATAAAATAACTTGGATGTAATATGAAAACTCTTCATGCCACCAAACTGCTGCTCCCCCTAATTGTTTCGCTGATGTTCGTCTCATGCAAACGCAATTCGCAATATAGTTCTGTTGATTGCGCCAGCTATAACTATTCCGATTGCAACACCACCGAACCATTGAAAGCAGGTTTGAACATCACCCTCACCATCAATGCTGACAATCCACAAGTGCCCATCACCATTTATCAAGGCAAGATTGAGGAGGATTCCATTGTGCTGACCGATACTATAACTACCACAAAATATAATGTCTTGTTGCCGCCCGACTATTATTACACGGTGAAAGCCCGCTACCTTTCAGGGCAAAATATCATTTATGCCATTGGAGGCGACAACGTCAAAAAAATCAAGAACCTTGTGTGCGATTCCATTTGTTGGTCAACAGAAGATGGGTATGTGAATGTGGAGTTGAAATAAGTACCATTACATACTATGTTTTAGTCCAAATTCAATTGGTATAATGACGATAGAGTAGCTGTTATTTTCAATTTTCCTGTCCCGACATTCACCTGTCGGGGTTGGACTATTACAGATACCCTATCGGTATGAGGATGCATAAAGAAAGCTTTTCAACTAATAAAAACAAAAGGCTTTCCCCAACTCTGAACTCCAAACTCCTAACTTGAAACTAATTATGGCGCAACCCACTTGAAAAAAGGGGGTCGAGCTTGGAGTTTATCCCTCGTTCGGCTAAGGCTGTGCATTAGTCGAATATATTTTTCTAGGCTATTGCCTAGACCATTCAATATGTTTTCCATAAAAAGTCCACCTTTATTACGTTTAATAAACTATCCATATCAGCATAATTTCTCCCACTCGAATACAAATAATCTTCTGGCTTAGAAACGATACCAGCTCGCACTGGATTGTTATGAATATATGTAACTTTTTGTTCTATAAATTTTTGACTATAAATATGTTCTGCATGATTTTCATGCGTTCATACTTGGTTAACTTGCTTGTTTTTAAATCTTCCATGATATTCAAACACCATTTTCATTCATTCTCTTCTACTTTCTTTTTTGTCTTCAACCGAATTTAAAAATTCTCTGCTTCTATGATTCTTAAAATCCCTGATAAATCCACTCAAATCTTCTTGTTCACTTTGTGCCAACAAATGTATGTGATTTGGCATTATCACATAAGCATATAAATGCAATCCTTTAAATTCTTGACAATATTTCAAGCTCTCAATAGTAAGATCCCTATAAATTTTTCTAGTGAAAATATCTACCCAACCAACAATTTGAAATGTAAGATAATATGATCCCGTTTTTTCTAATATCTTGTATCCTGTTGACATGACTCTTTTTTAAGCGCAAATATACGCATATTTTCATATACAGGCACAGCCTGTAACCATATTTTCGACTAAGGTTGAACCTTAGCCGAACGTCATTCATTTCATTATTTTATAACCTCAGCCCAACGGGGGGATATGCTGATTCAAATGATAAAAGTGGAAGTTTGCAACAGGCTAACTTATGTTCAAGTGGATGAAATGAGCGACGAAATGCTTTTTCTTTCAAAAACTTCCATTCTAGCTCATGCTCGAATGATTCGAGCATGAGCTAGAATGGAATCGAGCACGAGCTGGAATGAATCGAGCACGAGCTGGAATGAATCGGGCATGAGCCAGAATAAATCGAGCATGAGCTGAATGATTCGAGCATGAGCTGGAATGCAATCTAGCTTAAGCTGGAATGAATCGAGCATGAGCTGGAATGAATCGAGCTTAAGCCGGAATGGAACAATTTTGAGGTTTGAAGGTTGGCATTAATGCCAAAACAGTTTGATATAAAGGAGGATAGAGAAGGATTGTTACGATTCCGGAAGATAGATAGGTGGCACGCGCGCTAGGTTAAAAAGGGGCAATGATATGGCGGAAAGAAACCCCAACCCCTTAAAAAGGGGCAATAACAGGGAAGGCTTGGACGGGGAGTTCAAGCCTTTTTTATGTATGGAAATCTAACAGATTAATAGGATTTAGGCGGAGCCTAAAAAGATATTAACGACTAAGGCATTGCCTTAGCCGAACGGGAAAATGGCGATTACATTTTTACAAATTTGACAAAGTTGGTTTGTTGGGAGGAATGTATTTTGAGGATATAGATTCCTTTCTTAAAGTTGGATACGTCTAATACTTTTCTGCCGTTGGTGCATTGGGTGGTTTGTAGGAGGCGACCATTGATGTCGAGGATGTCTAAGATAAGGTTGGCGTTGGTTAGGTTGGTGGTGAAGGTTAGTTTGTCGGTGGTGGGGTTGGGATATATTGAGAATTGTGGTGTTGTGGTTGGGCTGTTTTTTTGTTGTTCATCAATACCAAGGGCTAAGTCGTGACCATCTTGGGGATGGTGGGAGTTGAAGTAATCGCGAATCAAGGGCACTACCTGAAACATGTTGTCAATATTAGGAAAGCCACCGCTTTTGGCTGCGCCACTATCAACTGTTATATAAGCTATATCTAATGAAATATATTGACCAGGAATAAGGGTATAAGGACCTGTAGTCCCCATTCCTCTTCTGTCATAAGGAGGGTTTGCTAATCCAGTTTCACTAAAAGCAGTGGAATCGCTAGGATAACCAGAATAAAGAAATGACGTACAGTAAGTAGTATCCGGTGGCTGCCATCCCCAGTAGTTTTGAGCGGTATCAATACAAAAAATATTATGCATTACATTGTAATATTCCGATGCAATTTGTGGGTCTGTTATTGCTTCAAGACCTCCTGACGTATTATTAAATGATTTGAAATTACTCATGGTTTGATTTAAAAATGTTACTGCCTGACAAGGTGGATTGCTGCCGTATCCTTTTGCTCCTTCAGCAGTTTCGTCAAAGTTATCACCATTATATCCAAAATAGGTTTGTAATGTTGTATCGCATCCAACATAATCATCTTTGGGATAGCCAATATCTGTATCAGTAAACATCGTAATATATAATGAATCATATACTCTGTTTGACCGATTATAGATAAGATAATTCATAAAGACAGTTTTTTCAAGTAGCGGGTCGGTGTTATAGGCATACGCCATGGCATGGACTTCGACACCTAAACGCTTGCCCTTTGTTTCTGAATGCGAATAAACCGAATCGTTGAAAATATAGTAGAGAGCTTGGTCACCTCTGATATCAGGATAATCGCCATTTGCGGGATTATAAGTATTATCCCCATCCACATCTACAAAAGGAGCCATCCAATAATTGGCTCCAATGGCGGGATTGGACTCGACGGGCCACTGGCTGATGGAAGTAGGCATGACATAACCCGGAACGTTCCAATTGGCAATATGATAATCAATATCCGATTTGTTGATTTTCCATACTTTGTTCCAGTTAATCATTTCGCTTTCTGCAAGGACAGAATCCATGACAGGTCCAGGATAATAATCACGACCATATTGATGGTATCTTTCTCCCGCCAAATGTAATTCACCATTTTGTTTTGCTCCTATCCATAATGCAGAGCAAAATATAGTATGTGTGCCGCTGTCTATGGGATATTCGAAGGATGGTTTAGAATAAGTTGTATCAATAAAATTTATTCCTCCGGTATTTATTCTCGCTTTTATTCGGTTGATATCAAGAAATGCGCTTCCTTCAAGAAATTTTGATGTAATAAAAATGTTGTCTATACCACCTGTACCCGCTATATCAATGGTGCCATCGGTTGCACTTAGGTTTGAAATCATAACCCATCTTAAAAATACTAAAGGTTTATTATTGCAGTCGGCAGGCAATACTTTATAATATACACCTCCTGTAGTCCAACTTATATAGGATACCTTTATTGTATCCGCAAAAACATCAGCCCATGTTCCTGTTGCTCCAACTTTATATTGAAATTTAAAATATCTTGGACCTGTGATGGATGATTTCATACGACTTGAAATGTAAATATTCCTATAACCAACGGTAGAGAAGGAAACATAATAGCCTTTTGCGGAGTCGGCTCCATTTACCCAATTGTTTGAAGAAAGATGATAATCACCTAAACCTCCTAATCCAACAGGATAAGTGAATAATTGATTGTAAGTAGGCTCTCGTGAGATAATGTTATCAATGTTAAACGTGTTTCCGAAAGTTTGAGAACTATCGTTAGCTACTTTGAATTGGAATGTAACTAAAGTGTCCTGTTGGGCAAAAAGCATGATGTTAACCAAAATCATTATGCTTAAAAAAAGTAAGAATCTTTTCATACCACTTGTATTTAATAAACGTATTATTGATTTGCGAGTGTAAAGGTAATACATTTTACTGAGAAAAGGTGAAAAATAAAGTTATCGGTAGGTTTACATCAGTTAGCGGTATGTTTTTGTGTAAAAAAGAGGTTTAGGTTGGATTATATTTTTGGTTTTGGAATCTGGCAGATTTTGGAGATCTGGCAGATTAAAACCATTTAGGCAGTAGCCTAAAAAGATAGAGGCGACAGAGGTTGGAACCTCTGCCGAACCAGGGTACATTAGTTATTAAAGATTTCTATTCCTGTTCTTTTTATTTCGGAGACAAAGGGATTGTTGGTGTATAATTCTTGTTTTTGAGATTGGATGGAGTTCGATTCGGGAATCTATGGTAGCTGCGAGCACCATATGTTGTATTTGTAAATCAAAACGGTCGTTATCATCGAAATTGTCTATAATTAATGCAATATCTATGTCACTGTCGTTGTGTTGACGATTGGTGGCGTAGGAACCGAAGGTTGGAACTACAAAGCCGAAGGTTGGAACTACCTTTTTCTAGTTCGGAACTACAAAGCCGAAGGTTGGAACTACAAAGCCGAAGATTGGAACTACAAAGCCGAAGGTTGGAACTACCTTTTTCTAGTTCGGAACTACATAGCCGAAGGTTGGAACTACAAAGCCGAAGGTTGGAACTACAAAGCCGAAGGTTGGAACTACCTTTTTCTAGTTCGGAACTACCTTTTTCTAGTTCGGAACTACCTTTTTCTAGTTCGGAACTACAAAGCCGAAGGTTTGGACTAGCTTTTTGTAGGTACAAATATTTTTCATCCCTTTCCTTACCGAGCTTATGTTTCAGCCATATTGTGTCCATACAGGACTGGGTCTATTTTACTCGCTGAAATCCCCTATCCCGTAAGGATTTGATGTTTATAGAAAATTTCAATGTACGTTTTTTTAAGTCCCGTTAGGGACGTAATATTATTTAACCGGACAACAATGTAAAAAAATCACAAATTCTATATGCCTATGTGTCCTTTGTTGTAAAGAATCAAAAATCTATGTGCCCTTTGTTATAAAAAAATCTATGTGTCCCTGCCCGAATGACATTTTTCAGGTGGGTATGTGACTATGTGGTTTAAAAAATCTAAAATCTATATGTCTATGTGTCTATGTGGTTAAAAAAAATCACAAATCTTTAGATTTAATTTCCACCAATTCCACATCATAAATCAGTGTAGCACGTTTGGGAATTTTATTCTCATCGCCCAACAGTCCATAAGCTAAATGCGATGGAATAATCAGCTTTGCTTTATCGCCCTCGTGCATCAACAAAATGCCCTCTTCCAAACCATTTTCCACTTGGGCTTTTCCCATTTCAAACATCTTTAGTCCTTCAGTTTTCGAATCATAGCATTGAACCCCATTAATCAAACTCACCGAAAAACGAATCACCACTTTATCATTGCCTTTTGGTTGATTGCCTTTTCCATTAAAATAAATCTGATATCTCAATCCCGTCCCAGTCCTCACCATCTTCCACTCATGCCGTGCCATATAATTTTCAATATCCTCATTCTCTTTAGCTACAAGAGTTTTATTGACTTTCGTAAAATCTTCCTTATACATATCAGGATTTTCAAGAGGTTTATTCTTCGGTTGATTACCGCATGAAACAAGAATACTTATCAGAAAAATGAAAGAAATCGGCACTAATTTATTCATACAACATTAACTTAGGTATTCATTATATAAAGGTAGAATTGCCAAAAAGTCGGCTATAGCTTCATCCAAGGATTTGTAGATATTAGCTCCAGAGGCATTTTTATGTCCACCTCCCGCGAAATGTTTACGAGCTATCATGCCCACATTCAAATTTCCAAACGAACGCAGCGAGAGTTTCACATGATTGTTGCGTTCAGAAAAAAGTGCAGCTAATTTCACATCTTTTATAGTAAGTCCATAATTCACTATGCCTTCGCTATCACCATTCGAAAAATCAAAACGCTTCATCTCTTCCCGTGTAATGGAAATGTAAGCGGTGGAGTACTCTCCTACTATTGTCAATTTCTGGCTCAAACAATAACCCAACAAACGTAATCGGCTTTCCGAAAACGTACCATAAACCAAACGATGAATTTTTTCACCATTAATATTATGTTCAAACAATTTTGAAGTAACAGCATACGTATTCGGATAATCGCAATTATAACTAAACGAACCCGTATCGGTAATCAAACCCACATAAATTGCTGTGGCGATATCATTATCAACTTTCGATTCATCGCCCATAGCAGAAATAAAATCGTAAATTAGTTCAGAAGTGGACGAAGTATTTATTTGTGAATGAGCTAAGGTGAAAATATCGCTTGGGCTTTGATGATGATCAATGAGTACTTTGCTACCGGATGCTTTCAACAGCGGTTCCGCCAATGATTCGGCACGTTCAGCCATATTAAAATCCAAACAAAAGATGAGTTTTGCATTTGCAAGCAAACTTTCACAAAGTTCCTTATCTTTCGTTGCCATTCTAATTGAATCAGCTCCGGGCATCCATTTATAAAAATCAGGGAAATCACTTGATACAACAATTTCAGGCTTATAATTGCATTTCCGCAAATAATGCCACAGTGCCAACGAAGACCCGATTGCATCGCCATCAGGATTATGATGAGTGATAATAACTATAGTATCGGCAGATGCCAATAATTCTTTTACTTTAGGGATGAATGTTGCTTCCAAATTATATTTTTTACAAATTTATGAAAAATTGTTTTATCTCCAACATTTTGTTTAATTTTACATTTTAAAATAAATACATAATTATGACAGGAAATATCACATTAACAATGATTAAGCCTTTGGCATTTCGCAATAATTCCTCAGGAAATATTTTATCACGCATCACAAATGCCGGCTTTTGGATAGTAGCAGCCAAAACAATGCAATTGAGTATACCGCAAGCCCAAAAGTTTTATGAAGTTCATAAAGACCGACCTTTCTATAAAAATTTGGTTGAATCTATGACCTCTGGTCCCATAGTGGTTGCCATGCTTGAAAAAGAAAACGCTATAGAAGACTATCGTACACTCATTGGCAAGACCAATCCTGCGGAAGCAGCAGAAGGAACCATTCGTCGTGATTTCGGAACAGACATTGAAGCAAATGCTGTTCACGGTTCAGACAGTGACGAAAATGCTAACATAGAATGTGATTTCTTTTTCCCAAAGAGCGAAAGATTTCACAGACCTGGATGATACTCTTTAAAAGTATTATTCTTGTAAAGAATTACTACCTTCTCTATTTCCATTAAAACTGGCGCAACATTTTTCGAAGTATTTTCTTCTATAATTGTTTTGTTTTCAGTTTTCTCAACAGGATGAGTAGCCACTTTTGGCTCTTTTTCCTGCTCTTCTTTGATGTCAATCGTATCCACCACCACATTTATTGCCTCTAAAATGGGTTCAGGGGGTGCGATGACCAAATCTTCAGCCATCACATCCTCTTTCGGTTTTGGATGATCAATGTTAAACAAATCTATCTGCCCAGATTTTAACATTGGTCCGATACCTTGTATCAACCATTCAGAATTGATGTCTTTAAATTTCTGCAAGATTTTTAAAATAAGATCCAGACTGGGCAAATTCCTTCCAGACATAATATGCGACATACTTGATCGCTGAATTCCGATTTCATCCGCAAACTTTGACGGACTCAAATTTTTTATTTTCAATACTAAGAGAATTCTATCTACCATAATTACAAAGTTAAATTAAAGTTTACAAAGATACACATTTTTTAATTAACTAATGTGTAATTTGAATATTTACTTATGTAAACTCTACAAATCTATGTTTTATTGTAATTGATTATTCAAATGATTCATATTATTGCTTATTTTTCATTGATTTACG
>CAIWVT010000187.1 GCA_903916135.1 uncultured bacterium | reverse complement strand
GTGGTTCAGAAAGTGATGCCCGAAGCACCCCATGAGGTGTTGTTGGTGTTGGATGCTTCTACGGGACAAAATGCCGTGGAGCAATGCCGTCAGTTTACGTCTGCTACGGAAGTGAGCGCTTTGGCGTTGACCAAATTGGACGGCACGGCAAAAGGCGGCGTGGTGTTGGGAATTTCTGACGAATTTAAAATCCCTGTGAAATATATCGGCGTTGGCGAAAAGATTGACCAACTACAGATTTTTAATAGGGTGGAGTTTGTGGATTCGTTCTTCAATGCTTGACCTAAGATCAAAATACCAAAGATCCAAATACCAAATACCAAAGTGCTAAAGGAAACAAGTCTTTTCTTACCACTAAGACACTAAGAACACAAAGTAACACTAAGAAATCTAAGTGCGCTCAATATTTCAATGGTAAAAAGAAGTTACACAGAGATACACGGAGTAAAGAGAGATTCACAGAGGGTTTTGAGGTATTCGTAATTTGTAGTGCTAAGAAATATAGCTTTAATTTGAACAAACATGCAACCTTCAAAAAAGAAAATCATCATCAACGTTGTTACGCTTGGCTGTGCTAAGAACACGGTTGATTCGGAGAAAATCATGGGCAATTTGCCTGCGGCGCGCTTCGATATCTTTCATAATTCCGACAAAGAAGCCGACATCGTGCTGATCAACACCTGCGGGTTTATCAGCGATGCGAAACGCGAATCTATTGACACGATTTTGCAGTATGTGGACGCCAAAAAGATGCGCAAGGGCATGAAAGTGTTTGCCACGGGCTGCCTCACGCAGCGCTACAAAAGCGAGTTGCAAGCCGAAATCCCCGAGTTGGACGGCATCTATGGCTTTGCCGACCTGCCCGACCTGATTCGCGCCCTGACGCAAACCAACATTGACCTCACCCATACGCGTTTCTTGACTACGCCCAAGCATTATGCCTACCTAAAAATTGCGGAAGGCTGCGACCGCACCTGTTCTTTTTGCGCCATCCCGCTGATACGAGGCAAGCAGGTGTCGTATCCCATGGAGCAGGTGGTGGAAGAGGCGCAGCAATTGGCAGACAAAGGCGTGAAAGAGCTGATAATCGTGGCGCAAGACACCACTTATTACGGTTTGGATATTTACAAAAAACGTCAACTCGCGCTGCTGCTCGAACGCCTGTCGGACATCAAATCCTTGGAGTGGATACGTCTGCATTACGCATTTCCTGCGGGTTTTCCCGAAGATGTGTTGGACGTGATGGCGAGCCGCAGCAACATCTGCAACTATCTCGACATCCCCCTGCAACACATCAACTCCGACCTGCTCTCCTCGATGCGCCGCGGCATTGATAGCCTCGGAACGCGTGCCTTATTGGACAAAATCCGTGAGCGCGTGCCGGGCATCCACCTGCGCACGGCTTTCATCGTGGGCTATCCGGGCGAAACCACAGCGCAATTCAACGAGTTGGCGGCTTTCATTCGCCAACAGCGTTTCGAACGCATGGGCGTGTTTAGTTTTTCGAAGGAAGATGGCACCTACGCCGCTGACCTGAAACCGCTCATCAGCGAGCGCACCAAGCAGTCGCGCATGAACAAATTGATGGAGATGCAACAAGACATCGCTATGGATTTGAATCAGGAGATGATTGGCAAAACCTTGCGGGTGCTGATTGACCGCAAAGAAAACGAATATTACATAGCCCGCACCGAATTTGATTCGCCCGAAATTGACAACGAGGTGCTTATTCCCGCCAAGGAAATCCTCGAGATAGGGGAGTTCTATGAGGTTGAAATTAAGGGGGCGGAGGCTTTTGATTTGTTTGGGGAAGTGGTTTGATTTTAGATTTTAGATTTTTGATTTAAGTCCCCTTCGAAAACCACAAAGACAAAAACCACAAAGACACAAAGACACTAAGACACGAAGACACGAAGGCACGAAGACTCAAAGACACAAAGCATGATACTATTGATAAGTTGGAGTGTAATCAACCTTAGTAGCATAGCCACGCACCCCTGAAATCAACCTTATTACGTTATTTTGTTTTCAATGTTTTGATAGATTTGATAAGCTAATATGGTTAGTTTTCCCTATATTAAGGACGAAAAAAAATAATGAAAATAAGGTGCTACTTTTCATCAGATAACAGCAGAAAAGACAAGCTAAATATCTAAAATACAACAAAAAATAGTTTGGGGTAGGGTAGAGGCACACCGCCGGCATAAGCTTTGAAAGCGAAGCTTGTTAATTTTATTTTTTTCTGTTAACAAAAATTAACAATTATTAACATTTCTACGATGATGTACAACGAATAGATTTTGTATATTTGCATTGTTTTTCCATTGAAACTTTACGAAGAGTAGTGTTAGATTTAAAAACTATCGTTCTTAATATGTTTTTTTATAGAAAGTGTTAGAGCGTTTCAGATGGCAAGCAGGGTACTTTTTGAGACCTCCAGAATGAATCTGGAGCCTTCCAAAATGAATCTGGAGTCCTCCAAAATGAAACTGAAGACCTCCAAAATGAATCTGGAGCCTTCCAAAATGAATCTGGAGTCCTCCAAAATGAATCTGGAGTCCTCCAGAATGAATCTGGAGCCTTCCAAAATGAATCTGGAATCCTCCAAAATGGTTCTGGAACACTCCAAAATGGTTCTGGAACACTCCAAAATGGTTCTGGAGCACACTTTTTATTCGCTGTAGTGTTCTTTATATATTTAATAATCAATCAAATAATATATTTTATAACCAATAAAACAAGCATTCATTTAAAATCAAACCACAATGACAAAAGGAAGAATTCCAGAAAGTAAAGAAGAAGCTGGCGATTATGTAAAAAATGCTGACCAGTATCTCCACACCGCAGACGGTGAAACCACCCGCGGCGAAACATTGGGCATGACGTCCGATGAACTCATTAAATTAAGGGGTTTCAAAACCAGTGCCTTTAGCGGCAATCCACTCTTGCCGGGAATTTTGGATGCACAATTTAATCCTTTAAAACAAAACAGAGAAACCACAGTCCAATCTGACGAGTGGTTGAAAAATTTTGGCGATTGGTTTCGCCCAATTTTAGTTCGTATCAGTGGTAGTCCCTTCATTAACGACACCGACCGCCTGGTGTTGAACATTGCAATCCCCGGTGCTCATTCCACACCCACAGGACAAATGACCGAAAAATGTCTCGCACAAATGACACTTTTGGGCGATTGTCAGGTTGAAATGAAATGTTATGTGTCCCACGATGCCAAACGTGCTGCCTTACCCGCAGGTGCTGATGGCGTTCAGGTGGCTTCGCGGGTTGATTTGGTGGAACTCGAAAAAGATGAAGAAGGACACGACATACCCGGCAAGGTGGTGCAGAAACCAATTTCATCGGCTACGGAATGTACCACAAAAGACAGTTATTCATCGGCATCTTTTATCCATAAAGTGGAAGGAGCGCATCCAAAAGATACGGTTCATTTTTTTCATCGTTGGATAAACACCAAACATCCCGAACGCAACGGACCATGGACGGGACCTACTTCAACGCCTTTGTTGTAAGAATTTTTGAGAGAGAGCTTCGCTGGGAAAGGTGAAGCTCTTGCTTTTTTTGAGTACTTTTTTTTAATAAATATAATTATTCATCTAAACAAATAACCATGAAAACAAAATTATTTTTATTGATTGGATTTTTATCCATCAATTTCATTTTGACGGCTCAAGTTTGGTTTGCTGTTGGAAATGGTACAAACAATCGCATTGGTGCGTTCTCGGTTTATAATTCTGAATTATATGCAGGCGGAGCATTTAATTATGCACCCGATACCTCAAGGGATGTAATCAAATGGAACGACACTGTATGGTCAAGTTCCAAAAGGAAGATTACCAACAATGTTTACTGCCTTGCGGTGTATAATTCTGAATTATATGCAGGAGGACATGGTACTAGTGATACTTCAACCCTATACCTTATATCAAGGTGGAATGGTTCAGGTTGGTCAAAAGTAGGTAGTGCAACTGGAATAAATATGGGAATATATGCTGTTAATGCATT
>CAIWVT010000186.1 GCA_903916135.1 uncultured bacterium | reverse complement strand
GTGGCAGTTTGAGTGGTTTGCAAGGGCGATGTGTACCAAGTATAAGTGAAGGGTGCCACACCATTTACAACATGCGCTGTGGCAGTGCCTGTATGGCATGTATCACACAAAGCATTCGAAACCGTGGCTGTAATGATGAGATTGCATTCTGTTAAATAGCATTGCGAAGTATCAAGAGGTATAAAATTGACCAGACCATAACTAACATTATCATAACCATCAATGATATGCGATTCAATAATTGTAGAGTCAGTTGTGCACCAATAATTATTTGGATATGAAACATTGTTCGTTCCAGCGTATGTTAATCCATTAGTATAACAATTACAAATCTTGTTGCAATTCATAACACTTATAGATGTAGTCAACCAAACCCCAACAGAGTCATTTTCCAATTCATTATTAGCAATGGTAGCATTTTCAGTAAGTATCCCGATATCATTGTTCGTAATCGAATTTCCAAATATTTTAGTAGAGTAATCTAAACTACTATTACCACTATAAGTAGATATGCCATAATCGTTGTTTTCAATGTCATTATGCTCAATGATTGCTGATCTTGATTGAATGCCTATGTGATTATTTAATATTTGGCAATTATGGATTGAGTCAAAATCCGATTTTATCCCATAGGTGGAATTTGAATATATATAACAATTTGTAATGTGAGTGAGCACTCCATCTATTCCAATGTTATTTAACTCAACATGACAATTACTAACTAGTGCATAACTTGCTCGCAAACCAGTTTCGTTTGAAGTAAAATTGCAATCAAGAACATTAGTATTCGCGTTATTACCCATAGCATCCAAACCACAATGATTATTATTAAAGTTACAATGATTCACAGTCATCAAACATCCTGAACCAGTTATTAAAACACCATAATAAACATGATCAGCAAAATTAGAGGAATCAATCGTAAGGCCTGAAGAACCACCACTATGCAAGCCATAGTCATTTGAACTCAATAATGAGGTTGACACTTCTACGTGTGTATTTGAAGAGATATCTATGCCATAGACAGCATATTTAATAGAGCAGTATTTGAATTTCGATAAAGAAGTTCCACCATTAATATAAATTTTATCCCAAATGCCAACAGTAGGACTCGCAGAACTACTTGTAAACGTTATGGAATCGGCGCTAGTACCTATTGCCATTAGTGATGCTTGTCGTATTTCCAACAGCACAGCACTATCAAACTTTACCACAACCCCAGGCTCAATAGTCAACGTGACACCCGGAAACACCACAACATTCCCCGTAACAACATACGGACTATTCGCCACTGTCCATGTTGTGTTTGCATAAATTCCGCCACTGACAGGCGTTTGTCCTCTACTTGAGTATGAAAATGCAATTGTGAGAATAACTGCAAGCAAAATAAATTTTGAAGAGTTTTTCATGACGTGTTGGTTTTGATTATAAATTTTTGTCAAAGGTAAACAGAATATTCCAATAAAAGAAACTTAATTTCAATAATTTGCAATGAATAATTATTTTTGAATATTATTATCAATAATCATCTGATGACTTCAAGTCATCTGATGATTTCTACTTGTTTATTCTTTGATAAATTTCTGTCTAACAGTTTATGTTTTGGCAAAAGAACCTTCTTCTGTTTTTTTTCACCTTAATAGAAAAGGAAACGAAGAAACCCCAAACCTTCTCACCTTCTTTATGCTGTATCTTACCATGATAATACAAGGAAAACCCAATATGTTTATGGTGCTTATAGAGAAGTTCAGAAGGTTAAAGCTTCGGTGTGTTATTCATTTCTATTAAGGTTATTTGAAGTAAGAAGGTTTTCTGCTTTTATGTTATGGCTCTTTTCTTTATTCTTTGATAAATTTCTGCCTATAACTATTTTTATCCGTTACCACTTCTATAATATAAACTCCAGCCGCAAGCTGCGATATATCTATATCTGTCTTGGCTTGGGAGGTGTTGGTGGTGTTTTTCAGTTCGCCAAGGAGGTTAATGATTTTGATGGTAGCATTGTCTTTTTGCGCTGTAGTAATAGTGATAATATCGGAAGCGGGATTCGGATTAATAGAGAAGCCTTGATTGTTTGAGTGCTCTGAAATTCCTGAAGGGGCAACAACATTCACCCTAACCATAGCGTTTTCCGATTTCTGCAAATAATAGTTGTTGCAATAGGTGTTGGTGCAGCCAACCGCATCGGCTATGGTGAGACAGATGGAATAGAAACCTGCCACGGCATAGATATGAGTTGGATAGGGTTGATTGCTTGTGGTTCCATCACCAAAGTTCCACATATAGCTTATAGGAGCCACGCCCGAAGCCATATTCACAGCATAATATTGATGAGGGATATTAGCATCTGGATAAAGGTCGAAATGAGCAGAGCAACTGCCTGTTGAGATGGTAACGGAATCGCAAAGTGTGCAACCATATAGGTCGGTTACGCAGACACCATACGTTCCGGGTAAAAGATTGAAAGCAGTATCCGTATTTTGCATGGGGCTAGTGTACCAAGAATAAGAATAAGGTGGAGTGGCACCAAAACTATTAACCCATGCTTTGCCATCATTGCAAATGCTACATGTAGAGTTGACTCCATGAGTTGAAATGGAAAAGCCATTACAATTTGTTGAATCGATATATATGTTACTATCGCAAATGGAACAACCATTGTTGTCAACCACACAAACGGTATAAGTACCCGGTGCTAATCCTGTCGCAGTTTGAGTAGTTTGCAAGGGTGAAGTGTACCATGTGTAAGTGTAAGGTGCAGTACCATTTAAAACATAAGCTGTAGCTGAACCATTGTGGCAGGTGCTGCAAGTAGCGTTAGTAACTGAGTCAACTACTTGAAGATTGCAGCCAGTTAAATAACATTGAGATGTATCTAAAGGCATAAAAGAGATAAGTTGCAAATTTATGTTATCATGCCCATCATAAATCTGAGATGCAACCGTTAATGAGTCCGTTGTGCACCAATAATTATTAGGAATGCTCGTGTTACCCGTGAATGAAAATAGATATTTTAGCGCATAAGTGGTGTTATTGCATATTTTATTACATACAATAGTATTTGTAGGAGCATTGAGTTCGATTCCAACATTATTATACTCTATGATATTTTGGCTAATATATTGTGGTAGACCCCCCGAAGCAATTGTTGGATTTATTCTCATACCTATTCCATTATATCTAGTAGTGCATCCAATAACACTATCACATTGTGCTGTTTCTATGCCAATTGTAGTATTAGAATCTATTACACAATTTCTAACTGTCGCACATTCCATACTCGTTATCCCATATTGATTTTTACTTGTGTTACAATTTTTAATTTTTACGGAACCTGCGGCAAATCCTTTTATACCACTTACATTATACCTGAAAATACAATTATCAACAAAAACGTATGAATGATAAATAATTCCAACACCGACTCTGTTATACGTAAATCTAGAGTTTTTAATTCTCACAGTGTCATCCATGTAGTAAGGGGCAATTCCATGGTCTGCATATTTAACATTGCAATAATTGAATTTTGAATAATGGCTATTAAGTAAATTAATTCCTGCATAAATTGCAACAGCCGGTGAACTTGAGTTACTTGTAAAGGTTATTGAATCAGTAGGTGTCCCTTCTGCAAGAATTCGGGCATCTCTAACAATAATTTGTTTTTGGTCATTGAATTTTACTATAACTCCGGGTTCAATGGTAAGAATTACCCCCGGAAACACCACCACCGTATCGGTAACAATATATGGACTATTCGCCAAAGTCCATGTTGTGTTTGCATAAATTCCGCCACTGACAGGCGTTTGTCCTCTACTGGAGAGAGAAAATGCAGTTGAGAGAATAACTGCAAGCAAAATAAATTTTGAAGAGTTTTTCATGACGTATTGGTTTTGATTATAAATTTTTGTCAAAGGTACTGATAATATTCCAATAAAAGAAACTTAATTTCAATAATTCGCATAAAATCTTTATCTTTGTATAATAATAATCGCATCAAAATAAACCAAACGCTATAAAAAAACCCATTCCGCACATTGTTTCTCCTATAAAAAGAAGAGCTTCACGAACAACAAATCTATCGGAAGATGTTAGATTGGTGTTGAAATATCCTTTGCGAATTATTTATATTAAGGCGGATGGTAACAAGGTGAAATTCTTTTTGCTTAACGGTGTGGTGAAGGTGCATAAGGTGATGTTTCGGGAGGTGAAGGCGTGTTTAAACAAAAAAATGTTTCTGCAAACGCATAATTCCTATATAATCAGTACCCTTTTTTATTTGCGAATGTATTTAGATACCAACAATTATAAAGTTGAATTGATTGAATTTTTGGATATCACTCTCGCAATGGCAAAATTGCCCTATGATTATTCAAAAATCCATCTGAAAGGCATCGTGATTCCGGTGGGAGCAAACTTCTTAGACGAGGTTTTATTAAGAAAAGACCAAATGGCTTGTAATCTGATGCGTAGGTATAAAAAAAGGGCAAAGCATATTTTATTATACTGTAGTTAGATAAATGCTGTGTACCTTTGCATAACCGTTCATAACACTAATTAGGCGGGAATTTAAGCAGTATTAATTTAAAAAACAAAAAGCTATGACAACTATTGATTTAATTAAAGCCGTTCTTCATGTGAAGAAAACAGAGTATGTAAAGATTAACCAACTTGCAAACGTAATAATAACCAAAGGCGTGTACTTTAATGTGCTTGCTTATGCCTCGCCTACAGTGACTGCGGTTAATTTTAAAGCGCAATACAAATTATCGTTAGATGCAACGGATTTGGTGGATAAAGGAGGCAGCATTGATGACCGTAATTTGCAATCGGGTAAATTGTATAAAATGATTAAGAAATTATTGAACTACGTCAACAATGAATATGAGGATGATAGTGAAAATTTAATGTTGTCGGGCTTTGATTTGAACCGTGCCCCTGAAAAACATCCAGTTAATAAACAGCCTGTTATGAAAAAAATTGTTGCCTGGAATACTCCTCATACAGTAAAAGTTAGTATCGAACCTTTGGAAGGTTTGGAAATTCATTTGAAAGAAGCAAAAACATATAAGGTGTATGTGTTTGCTACTGTAGATACACAAGTTTTTACTATTGGTCATACCGGAACCGATTCGAGAGAGTTGATAGTTTCGAATGTTCCTTTCGGAATTCCTCAATTTTATGCCGTAACGATTACTAACTCTGCGGGCGAATCCATGATGAGTGCACGGATGAAATTTACCCTTAACGATTAGAGATTCATCTCGGTTTTCAGCACTTCTTTTTTGATAGAAAGACATTTTTTCTCCCGTGATAAAAGATTTTTCTCGGGGGAAGAATGAAACTTCTCGGGTGATAAAAGATTTTTCTCGGGGGAAGAATGAAATTTCTCGTGTGATAAAAGATTTTTCTCGGGTGAAAAATGAAACTTCCCGGGTGATAAAAGATTTTTCCCGGGTGAAAAATGAAACTTCTCGGGTGATAAAAGATTTTTCCCGGGTGAAAAATGAATCTTCTCGGGTGAAAAATGAAATTTCCCGGGTGAAAAATGAATCTTCTACCATGATACCACGCGCTATTTGGATGAAAATCATCTGATACGGGATAGAATAAATTAGTTATATGATGCAACAATCATTTGCAATTGAGTTGATTATATAAATAATTTAGAAAGATATTCGCTATACGATAGCATCCAATTTGTTGGTTTTGTGCTTTCATTGCTGTGCCTATGTGCTGAGTTTTCTTTGCTATACCACAGAGTTGCACGGAGGAAAAACACGGAGTTTCACAGAGGCTCAAAATCTTCCTATCATCGTCTTAATTCTATGTGTTCTGCATAAAAAATCAGTTTTCTATATGTCTATTGTACCTATGTGGTGTTTTTTCTTTGCGAAATCTGCGGGAAGCAAATCCAAATTTCTTTATGCCTGCTGTGCCTGTGTGGTGAGTTTTCTTGGCTATACCACAGAGTTGCACAGAGGAAAAACACGGAGTTTCACAGAGGCTCAAAATCTTCCTATCATCGTCTTAATTCTATGTGTTCTGCATAAAAAATAAGTTTTCTATGTGTCTATTGTGTCTATGTGGTGATTTTTTCTTGGCTATACCACAGAGTTGCACGGAGGAAAAACACGGAGTTTCACAGAGGCTCAAAATCTTCCTATCATCGTCTTAATTCTATGTGTTCTGCATAAAAAATCAGTTTTCTAT
>CAIWVT010000185.1 GCA_903916135.1 uncultured bacterium | reverse complement strand
CTGCCAAATCCACTTTCTGCTGAAGCATTGTGGTATTGTTGCCAAGTTTGGCAAAGACTTCCGAAGCTCCGGCACCGGAAATTTCCAGTTCCCGGATCAATTTTCCTAATATTGTTGCACCCTCTCCGCCACGTTTCGATCCTTCAACAACTTTCACGAAAGCTCCATAGAGATCGGTATTTACCAACGTGGTAAAATCTTTCAACGGAATTCCGGCAACTTTGGCAAAGTCGGCGGTGTTGTATGTCATTTTCATGAGGATCTTGGTCATTGCCGGTCCGCCTCTTTCGGTGGAAACAGCAAGCTCCTGGAGTGTGGCAGAGATGCCCATCACTTCAGCAGATGATAATCCAAGTGACATTCCTACCCCGCCAATACGGTTTGAAAGATCGACCAGTACCGGTGCTGTAGCAAATCCGTCTGCTCCTAAAACATTTATCGCATTACCCAAGCGAAGCATATCATCTGAAACCGCAGAAGTTTTCATGTCAGTGAGAACATTTCTGAGGGTTCCCATCTGGGTTGCGACCTCGCTAGCACCACCTTGTATTTCTGCGCCGAGTGCGACATTGAGTTTGTCAATGGAATCAACAAATGGAAGGATATCTTTCTGGGCAATTCCAAGCTGACCGGCAACTACGGCCATTTCCCGAAGGTCGCTTCGGGAAGTCCGGGTGTCGATCTTACCAAGTTCTGTGTTGAGTTTCTTGACTTCATCAATGGTTAGTTTAGTTGTCTTGCGAATATCAGCAAGCGAATCTTCCAGTTTAGCATTTCCTTTGATGATGCCAACCACCGCAGCGCCGAATCCGATCAAACCCACAGTGATCATCTGAAGAACCTGCTGATACTTGTTGGCCTGGTCTGCAAGTTTTGAAAAAGCCCCGCCGGTCTGGTTGATTTCTCCCCGAAGATCTTTTAGCCTGCCGTTTACTTTTTGAAACTCCCTCTCTTTTTCGCCAAATTCCTTGGAGTTTACATTCAATTGGCGCAATTCTGCATTCAGTTTTCTTGCTTCTGCCTCCAACTGTTTAAGCGTGGCATTGGCTTTTTCACCGTTAAAAATGACGGTGGCTGTGGAAGTCTCGTTTTTAGCCATTATTTATGGATTTATCAGAAACATTCTCGGTGATAGCGATTACCCCTCTATGGCCATACTCTTTGGCAAATATTTCGCTAAGCTTCATAACTTCTGCATGCAAAGTCTTGGAATACCATTTCTTCGGTCTCCTGCGGTTACCAAGCATTTTCCCGGAAAGTCGGCGTGATGTAGCAGATTCTTTCACATCACCGATCTTGACACCTTTGCCGACACCCATATCGACAAAGCGACCGTAATACTCAAAAAGCAGGGTGATTTTCAGCACATTCCCTCCCGCTGATGCAAGAACATTGTATTTAAAACTATTGAAAAGGGTACTGGAATTGCACACCTTGTTGATGGCGAGTTTCTTCTTCCATTTGATAATAGTGATAATAGCCCAGGCCTGGGCTATTTCACGTTCGGAAAGAGTGGATTGGGAACTTTGCATTGAGCAAAGGAAGGTTCAATGCGATGCAATGCAAAGGACACAAAAAAGCCAGTTTTTAACTGGTTTATTTGCATTTATTTTGACTTACAATACTTAATATTACTCTATATATAACAAATAAATGCATCTAGGTGATAACAGGAGAATCTATTTCGATTTTATAGAATTAATCAGTCGTGGTTTATACTAGTGCTTTTCTATATTTCATTCTTTTACTCTTCGCATCCAGACAAAACCTGTCCCAACCTGATTGTCAATAGATTGTAAATCCCAACCTTCATTTTCATATTGGTTAATCAAATTGATTAACGGATTTAAATCAAATGACCCTTGTTGTTGCCTCTTGAGATTGATTTTTTTATATTCTTTACCTCCAACACTAATGTATACTTCATCAAGATCATAATGATACGTTCTGATCGATAAATAGCTATAAGAAGGTTTTGTAGGGTTTGATTTGAATGCAAAAACTACAACAATGATGGCAATAACGCCAATCAGAGCAAGAAACTTTTTGTTTGTCATGTGTACAATTTTAGTGTTTAGAATATCTTTTAAAATCTTTACTACTATATTTGATGATGTCATTTATTGCTCCTTCAAAATGATTTTCAAACCCGATTCCAGAAGCTTTTCCAATATACCGTCTCATCGAAATAATACTCTTATCCTTTTCATTAAAATAACAGACATAAATGTAAACTTTCTCAGTACTTTTTTCAAAACTCTCTACAATATAAACAAAGCCATAACCACTACCAGAAATATCATAATCAGCAATAATGTTTTTTATGGTTTCGGTACTTAATTCATAATAATTGTTGGTTAAGAGGTTGTTTTTATCAATACCTGAATTATGTTTCAATGAGGGTGAAACTTCGATTTTAACTTCGTGTATATTATATTTGGATGAAAAGTCCGTCGTAGAAATATTATTTGTCCAGCGAGTAATATAATCATCTTTAATCATGTCAGATGTGATTTGTGCCCCAAACCCAATAAATTTTGCTTTTGAAAAATCCATTCCATACCAAGTAATATTCTTGCTTCGAGCAACATCCATAATTGTCTGTGCATTTGTGTTCAAAAATAATATGACAAAAGCAATGAATGTGGATACAGTTAGTCTCATTTTCCAAATTTAAATTTTTTTAACTTTTGCCTTGTTGATAATATGTTTGTTGCTAGTCATGGGCAGTTATGCTTCATTTCATGTTTAATATTCCAGAATTGATTAACTTTTGAAAAATAAAACAGCGAAACAAATATCTTCTAGTTTAAACAAGATAATTCTACAAATATTCACCAAAACTATTTACTTATTTTTAGTATTCCAAAGTCAAATACCTTGTTGTTTGAATACCTATCAGGAGCCTGACTGGCATAAACAAAACAATATTCACCTGGCTTTAAGGACTGTTTGAATGTGACAGAGTATATACCTTCAGCCTCTTCTTTGTAATCAAATGGTAGTTTTACCTTCTCAGGGATACCAGAAGAAGAACCACTATATCCTCCACCGGAGCTAACTTTACCCGTTTGATATGATCGGCTGTCCCTTTTTTCAATAAGTTTAACTAATGCAAATTCATTGGGAGAAGTTGCAGTTGCAAACCACCAATTATTTATCATTGGATTGGCATTATTCTCAAAATAGAAATAAAATGTTGGAAACTGATCATTTATCTGCAATTTGCTCTCGCCTCCCGATAAATGAGATATATTCTTACCTCCACCATAGCCATAATAACTGTATCCACCTGATTCGGAACTACCAACAACAGTAGGGTCGACTCTCCTTAGCTGTTTTTCCGGATCATTTGGATTATAATAATAAATACCGGGTGCATGCATTGCACTAGGATTATTCGCATCCTTTTGGTTTATTTCAACAGATTTGTGCTCTGAATTGACCTTAATCATTTCATTGATTACTTCAGACGAAACCGAATTATTGCCTAATGTAATCAATGCACCTGTGCTAACATCAAATTGGGTAGTACTTGTATGAATTTTACTGATTATAACAGAAGGTTGCAACCCAATTTTGGTTAATTGAATAATGGTTTCGTTTGTAAGAAGGTCATCATTGTTCTGTGAATTAGCGAAAAATAAAAGCGATAAGAACAAAAATGTCAAAGTTGTTGTTTTCATATAAGTTATTTTTACACACCTACTCATTTGGCTTTTCGGATTCGCCCCGTTTATTTATGTGGGATCTGGACTCCACAAAAAATTAGCGTGAATCAGTTGTCATCACAAGCGATAGATGTCCGACCGAGGACGCTTAAACCATGTTAAGCAACACTCACCCTTGCCGTGAGCGTTTAAGTTTAAACTTCCTGGTATGCTTTGAATTTTAGTCGGTTTCAATAGCAGGCTGTGTTTGCTATACGTCATATTTACAATTGTTACTATATGATAATCAGAGCTTTGTTCAAAGGCATAGCAAATTTAGAAAATTCTTATAACAAACAACAATATATTAGGGGAAAATAATATGCATATGTCATTTAAAACGTACGAATGGGACGCACATCATAGTTCAAATCTTTATCATCTGTCATTACATATTCATAAAAAAAGTTTTCATGATATGCTTTGCCTGCATTATACTCAGAGGAGCTCCAATAGTTGGCATATGGAATGCCTCCAATGAAAGTTGCTTGTTTGCATAATAGGTCTAACTCATCTATGGATGGCAAATACCAATCATCGTATCCATTCAATACGAGGTCATCACATAAACGAGCTGCTATTCCTGTTTCGTTGCATCCGTTCACAATAGCGGTTGTATTTGAACGGCCTGTGCCAACTGCCGTTGATGTTCCAGTAATTGCGTTTCCGGTGCAACCCCAGACGGCATAATGTAAGTTGTCTGGTGCAACTATTAAACCATGATTGCCAGTGCCATCAATATAGAATATAGTACCACCTCCATAACTTTGGCCAATATAGAAGGTAGCAGGTAAGGTCGAAAAGTTCACTTCATCTCCATAACCAGTCCCCGCACTATTCGTGGCATAAGCCCTAACATAATAAGGAGTATTCGAAGACAAGTCTGTTATATTGCTCGTAAAACTGCCCATTCCACTACCATCATTCGTATGACTATAACCTATTGTTGGTAAGTGGAAAGTACTCCAACAAACACCTCTATCTGTCACAGATGAACCACCATCGGAAGTTACATTTCCTCCGCTTAAAGCTGATGTTGTACTAATATTTGTAATAATTGTGGTGAAAACTGTTGGAACAGTTCCACCACCATTTGTTGTGAACGACCAAACATCACCATTTGTTGAGTTTCCCTGATCATCATAGGCAACAATTTTCCAATAATATTTAGTTCCAATTTGTAATTGGGTTGTAAATTGAGAAGAGGATTGTTCTAAATTCTCTAACAATAGAGGCGGATTATTTGTTGTCCCGAAATAAATAGCATAAGTCAAGTTATCATTTTCCGGATCAGAGCAAATCCATTCTAGTATTGGCATTGGAGAAACGTTGGTACTATTATTAGTGGGACTCGGACTTGAAGGTAAAAGAGGAGAGTTGTTGTTTATCTGGCAGTTACAAGGATTTGAAAAGCCATATAATACAGCCAAGGCTGCTGGTCCAACATTCATTAATCCACCAGAAAGGGACATTCCCTGAAATGAATTTCCAACCAATAGTTCCATTGCCATCTTTCTTCCTGCATAATTCCTACTATATTTATTAGTATTTCTATCAAAGTTTGTATAACTTAGGTTTGTTGTGAACGGTGTGGAGCAAATCCCAACATCTGACGATTGAAGAGCCACCATAAACGCGAATCCAATACTTGCTGAGCCACCAATTCCAATTGTGTATCCTTTTATGCTGCTGAAATTGTTTCCAAATACCTGAGGGCATTCAACCAGAGGATTTGCATTGTTACAATCTCCATTTCTTTTTTTCCATTTAGCAAATGTTAATTGATCCAATGGAAATTTAAAGTATGCCCCTAAGTCTATATTCAATGAATAGGATTTCTCTATTGATGGTCCAGTCAATTGACCTATTCCAACCGTATTGCATTTTATACCTGTTATCAAATCCACAAAGCCAGTGAAACCAAGTCCAGCTTCTATTGCAACTCCTAATCCCAAACCCCAGTTGAATGCTGGATCCATATTACAAACAGAAAAATAGTAAAACTGCCTTTCCAAATTCACAAAATCATAAACTACTTTAATACCACCTCCATGATTTGCAGATACTTCTCCCAGAATGCCAATAGCTAATGCCGCTGTTGCATCAGCAGATATGCTTACTCCTTCTTCATATCCAAATCCAAGATTAGCTAAAGTACAATCAAGGTTCAGTCCTTTGGAAGATTTCAGGGCATTTACCTTATTCCAAACTATATTTAACTGATTTTTAAACTCCTGAAGTTGATTTTGGTCAGTTAAAACCTTGTATAAATCCTCAGTGATTTTTGATAATGAATCCAGATATACTTCATAACCAGCTGAATTTCTTTTTAAATTGAATTCGGTTTTTTGAAGTTCAAGTAAATCATTGGGCAAAAAATTAGATTCAACAATAATCAGATTATTTTCTTTAAATGAAAACCGATTTTGTGTTTCAGAGGTGTCTTCCTTTTTCTTGCAAGTAGTTAGAGTGAAAATAATTGTAACCAGTATGGCTAGTACTGTCAGGATGGAAAGTAATTTCTTTGTTCTCATAATCCTAATGTTTTAATGAATTACTTGAGAATCAATCTAATTGAGAATAATTGTAT
>CAIWVT010000184.1 GCA_903916135.1 uncultured bacterium | reverse complement strand
TTTTTTATAAACTCACTGATTGTTTCTTCAATAAAACTAAAATTCGGATACTGTTTTTCTAAACTATCTTTAAAAAAACCCAAATCATGCATAAATAGTATTATTTTATTTTTTTTACAATTTTTAAGTATATTAAAATCAGATGATGATAATTCAAATCCGCAAGCGATAATGTTTTTTTGTTTTATGTTGGAAATTTCACTCGTACTTTTTATTATTGAAAAATCTTCACGCATTAATAGTATATTTAGAAAGTTCAATATATCATTGGTGGGAGAAATAAAGTACAGATGTTCTAATTTCAATTCAAGTAATTTATCAAGTGTATCTTTTTTGATTTCTTCATTTCCAGCTGAAATAAAAATCGTTGGTTCGTCAAGAATCTTAAGTAGGTATTTATTTTCAGATAACTTCATATGTTTTGCTATTTTCTTTCAAAAGTATCAAAAATATTTTAACTATTCCTTTCACATAACGTATTTGAAATTATTACGTTACACATTATTGCTCATTATAAGTAGTACGGTTTGTTATGCGTTACCGCAGGGTAGCAAGATACGAAAGTTCTTTAAAATGGAAACAAAACCTTTATGAAGTTGTTAGACAGTGAATCGAAATGGAAACGAGCCAGCCCCTTCAAACAAAAGGCAAATTTGGGAATATGGGAAGTTGCTTTATTGGGCATTTCCATAACTGGTCAATCAAAATTGGATCGGTCGTATCAATCCGGGATGTGGATTGGTTGATCCATATTTCAACCCGATATGGTATTGGATTTTCTTTTATCCAGGCTCGTTTATAATAAAATTCCAAATAATAGGAGCCTTTTGAAACTGGCAGTATGACACTGCCACCGTTATCAAAAATATCAGTGTCAGACAATATCTGAAAAGCCTGCCAGGTTTCATTTTTCTATTAGTCATTTTTTTTTGGCAATTACTTCTGCTGCCTGTAAATGTAGTATTTTGTCCAAACCTCCACGCCAGGGTCGATCGAATCTTTAAAGTATTGTATATCTGTTAGGTAATTTGCTTTATTCGGAAACGCAAATTCAACATTAACCTGGTATCTTCCAGGTCCGTCACCATATACCTGCTTTAATCCTATTTCACAATCACCAATAAACCCCTTCCGGTAGTCCTTCCTCGCGGTTGTTGCAGTCCATTGAATATCCTGGGTATAACCAACATCCCACCAAACATGGGAATTATAATTGAAATTTAACACGTTTTGCATCTCTTTCCTGAATTCTACATTTACCGATACATAGATGTGCTCAAACGTACAAATATTGTTATATCTCCAGGAAAACCCAAGTTCTGTTTGTCCGTTATAATTCCTGTAATAACTCATGTGGAGAAGGGTCGAATCTGCTAAGAAATTGGTGAAGTGTTCATAAATGGTATCCACCCTATCCCCGCAATTCGGATTGTCTATAGGCTGGTCATCGCTGCATCCTGCTAAAAATAAAAAAGGAGCAGATACAAAAATAAGGTGTAGAAATGTTTTCATATCACTAAGATTTTACTATTATTTATAATGCCACCAGGTGTTCGATAATCACCAATCTGTCTATTATTATTTTAATTTTCAATGCTAATGATGGAATATATTTATTGCAGTGCCGTATAAAAAGTTGACTGCTATCCGGTAATTATTAACTTGATAAATCTGCCTATCGGCAGGTCGTTAAAAAGCCCGAACAGCCCGCACATAGATTGTGTTGGGTTTATTGATGTTGCCTTGGTAGCCAATGCTGAAGTGCTGGGCCCACGCATCGTTAACATCGTACTCAGACGAACTCCAATAGTAGTTATTAGCAAAACCGCCAACGATTGCTCGTTGATTATACAATAAATTCAATTCATTTTTTGTGGGTAACCTCCAATCGGTAAAGTTTTTACCTGCCGTGCTATGATTTATGGAAGTACTTATGACATCTTGTGCATCCCACCAACTTGAGCCTGATGATTGGTCTTGAGTTTCAGCAATTAACCCATGTTGTCCGTCAGGTGTTACATAAAAAATGATGCCACCGCCATAGTTTTCACCAATTACATGAGTTGTTAAACCGTCGGCTATACTATTCCACGCGATTCCATTATATATTTCAAGACAATTTTTGGAGATATTATAAATAATTAGACCTGCTGCCGGTGAACTTATTAAATCCCGCTGGGCAGTAGACATTCTTGGAGGCAATAACCCTTTGCTCGTGGATTTCACATCAAGCATTGCTGAAGGAACAGGAATACTGTTGTCGGTATTTATACCAACCTGGCCTATCAACGCGTTGCTAAAAAGGAAAAGCATTGAAATAATAAAGAAAATTTTTTTCATGGTTCAAATTTATTGTTGGTTAATAACAAGAGATTTTTAATTATTCAATAAACTACCGTTCTTTTAGTTCGTTAAGAATTGTTGTGTGTCCTGTGTTACCACAGGGTACTAAGATACGAAAGTTCTTAGAAATGGTAACAAAACTTTTATGGAGATTTTTCCTGCACAATCAATTTCCCTTTTCGCTGCCGATTTTATCCTCATGTTTTCGGTTTATTAATAATGATATGCCTGATGTGTTGTGTTGGGTAAGATAAAAATGTACAATCCAACCCCCATTTTTAACAACTCACCCATTTTATAATTCCACACCGTTTCAATCCGAAGTTATTTTGCCGGAAAAACAAAATACCATGAAACGACTCTATGCAATTATAATTCTCCTGGTCACTCTGATCAGTTCAAACAGTTCTTACGCGCAGCGCCCCACGCAGGTGATCCGCGGAACGGTTATCGATAAACAATCGCAGGTTACATTACCCGGCGCCAATATAGTAATTCTCAATTCAAATCCGGCAAAGGGAGCCTCTACGGGAAGCGACGGGATTTTTAAAATCACGGGTGTAAACCCGGGAAGATATGACCTCCAGGCAAGCTATCTTGGTTATAAACCTGTCGTGATCTCAAATGTTGTGGTCACTGTTGGAAAAGAGGCAGTATTGGAATTCGGACTGGAAGAGAACATCAGTTCCCTGAAAGAGGTGGTGGTTTCAGGCACCAAAAAGAATGAAACCATCAACAGGAT
>CAIWVT010000183.1 GCA_903916135.1 uncultured bacterium | reverse complement strand
TTAATCCCTATAGCAAAAGGACTCACTAAGGTTGTATATCAGGTGCATTGCGAATCGGGAGGTTATGTGCCTGCATCTATTGTTAATGCTTACATCACCGACACTCCTTATTACAACTTGGTGAATTTGAAAAAAATAGTTGAGTCGCCTTTTTATCCTAAAACCAAGATAGAAAGTGTAAAAGAATTGTGATAGATGGTAGTTGCAACAGGGTATATTTGCAGCTTTATCTGAAATATAATACCATTACCTACTATTTTTAGTCAAAACCAAATTTGGTATAATGGACAAAATCATTATTTTTTAGATAATGCTTTCTAATGAATATTTTTAATGGTGTTTTTTATATTGTATTCTGATGATGGTTTAAAAAATATACTATCTTTGTTTTATCAAACCATACGCACAAATCAACCACTAACATAAATCACATGAACTCACATACAGTAGTAGAAATAGCCACCGACCAAAACTTCACCGAAGAGGCTTATTTGTTGGGCAATCCCGACATTGCTCTTGCGGTCAAGGAAGGTATCTATCTGCAATCCGGACAACAACATTACGAAATCTTCGGCAAAAACGAAGGCAGATGCATTCGCTTGCCCATTACTGCCATTTTGGAAGCAAAACACGCCAAACTCCAAAAGCTCGAACCTTTTCTGCGCGCCGACATGCCCTATCTGATGCCCGATGGATATCTTTATGATTTTTTAGGGGCTGATTTGCGCTCCAAGTTCAATATCGTGGCAACGGATGCCGTCAGCAGCAATAATTATGAGCCGGTGGTTCTTGAGCTGATTCAAAAACTGAAGGAAGGCTGGATATTGGATTGTGGTGCCGGCAGACGCGACATGTACTACGACAATGTAGTCAATTTCGAGATAGTGGACTACGACACCACCGATGTGATGGGCGTGGGCGAGAAGCTTCCGTTCAAGGACGACATGTTCGATGCCGTCCTGTCCCTTTCTGTGTTGGAGCATGTCAAAGATCCCTTTCAATGTGCCAAAGAAATCGCTCGTGTGTTGAAACCCGGCGGCGTGTTGATTTGCAGTGTGCCGTTCTTGCAGCCCTATCACGGCTATCCGCATCACTATTATAACATGACCACTCAGGGCATACAGAACCTCTTTGCCAGTTATCTTGAGATAGACAAGGTGGTGGTCAACGAAAACGAATCGCCTATATGGTCCCTCACTTGGATATTACAGAATTGGGTCAGCGGCTTGAAAGGCGACACCCGTGAGGAGTTCTTGCAGATGAAAATTGCCGACCTGATTGAACCCGGTAGCGCCTATCTCCACAAAGCCTTCGTCAGCGAACTCTCCCCCGAAAAAAACGCCGAACTGGCGTATGCCACCAAACTCTTTGCTCATAAAAAACCTCAATAAAAATGGACACTACTCAACTATCACATATAGACAAACTATACGATACCGTGAAAAAAGGAGCCAAAGGCTTTCATGTTCAGAGTCTCAAACCCCATCTCGACATCCTTGCCGAATATGGTGCTCAAAGCCGCACCGTTACCATCTTGGGCATAGAAACAGGCTGTTCCTCCGTTGCCTTTCTTGCTTCGGGATGCAAAAAACTTTTTTCCTACGATGTCAACATCCATCCCAACATCAGCGCAGTGAAACAAGCCGCCCACCTCGATGGCATCTCATTTCGCATCATCCAAAAAGACTACCTCAAAGCCAAACTCCAACGTACCGACCTCTTGTTTATTGACACCGACCATTGGTATGGACAAATAAAAGCAGAGCTTAACCGCCATCATGGCAGCGTCAGCCGTTGGATTTTGATGCACGACACCGAAACCTTCGCCTTGGTAAACCCTTTTGATGGGCGTCCGGGCATGCGAGCCGCCATCTTCGAATTTCTTGAACAACATCCCGAATGGGACCTCAAAGACCACTTCGCTACAGGCGACGGACTCACTATCTTGGAGCGTATCGTGCCGCTTAAGAAGCGGTGGTTGTTTTAGCGAGGGTTTCGATTATTTTTTTGTTGCAGCACTCTGCAATTGTTTTTTTTGTATCTTTGCATCACAGTAATTATTAAAAGTAAAAAGAAACCAATAATTAAAATCATGACTGCAGTAATAGGAACAGTTACCGTTACAGCTACGCTCGAAATGACGGACAATTTGGCGCATATCCCCAAGAAAATCATTACGTTTGGAACCACCCTTACGATGTTGGGCAATAGTGGCGACAATCTTGTGGCATCCTCCGTGTTGTCAACACAAACTGAGAATTTGAACGATCTACGTCTAAAGCAACATGCCATGAAGGGTGGAGCAGAAGATAGAACTCAAAATCGCAATGCTGCCTTTTGGAAATCTTATAATGACCGTAAGGCGAATATGCACCTCGTGCAAAGAGCAGCCGATGACCTTCACAATCCCATTGCTGCCGAAGCATTAATTATCAGAAATGGCTACGGAGTGAAGAAACACATCGGTGCTAAAGTAATTAACGAAATTTCGATTAAGAACAAGAAAAATGTTTCGGGCACTATCATTGCCACTACAAAGAGCCTCAACATACGCAAAAAATATTCTATGATTGGCAATATAGTTTGGACAATGGCACTACTTGGATATCATGGCATTCAACGGCTGTTTGTCAAGCCACGATAACAAATCAGCCATCAGGCTCTAAGATTATGGTGCGCAGACGTTTTATCATAGGCTTCGGCACCCCGGAAGATTGGGCGGTATCAAATACCATTACAGTTATGTGATAGACAATGGCGGGCGTTTCCATTTAACGACCTCATGTAACGCAAATAAGTATGATAAGCCTTTTAAATAGATTGATAACATCTAAAAACACTTTTTATTTCTTCGGATGATGATTCATCGTAATCAATATGATGCTTATTACACTCAATAACACCTTTATTATACACAACAACACGTTCATTACATCTAATGATACCTTTAGTATGATGTAGAGCACATTTCTTAAATACAATGATACATTTATTAAATTGAATGAATCATTTATTAAACTAAATAACACATTCATCAAACTAAATAACACATTCATTAAATACAAAGACATATTTATTAAACAGAATAACACATTCAATATAATAAATAACACACTGATTAAAATGAATTGAACGATAAGAAGGATTGTGATGATTCTATTTACAATGAATAGCTTTTATAAAATAAAGCAAGTTGGATTGGTTGTGATTAGATTCCTAATAATGCGATGCTTATTATATATTTGAAGAAAAAGAACAATTATAGTAGCGGATGTAATAGTAATGTGTAATTTTGCTGATACGTATTCGGCATAAAGAATGATTTTTGTATTAGCAGCAATCTCTTTAGATAAAGAGACTGCTCATGCATTTATTCATGAATGCTTAACGAGTAAAAATAGGATAGATAATTTAATTAATTGAAACACTATGGGGTATCATATCATAAATATCAAAAAAGGAGACTTAGAACTTCAATATGCCGAGAATCATTCAGCGTTGTTTGATTTGTCATGCAATGAGAATTATGCTATAATATATAAAAATATAGTAGCTTAATGTTAGGATATCAGTTTGTCATTACAC
>CAIWVT010000182.1 GCA_903916135.1 uncultured bacterium | reverse complement strand
CTATAGACCATTTACCATTTACCATTTACCTTTTACCTTTAAAGTAATTTAGTAAGAGCTACAATTATGGCTGCACTGGCAATAATAGTTCCTACAGTCCATTTGAGGTTGTCTTTGAATCCTCTTTCCATTTCAATTCTCATACTTGCTAAATCTACTTTCAATTCTTCTTTTAAATTTACCACATCAAACTTCGTAGCTAAAATATCTTTTTTTCGGTCAAACACATGCTCAACCTTGGTTTCTACTCCCGTTTCAATTTTTTCCATTTCTTCCACCACAAATCGCGCATCTTCATCGCTGAAGCGCGTTTTCAATATTTCAAATAGTTTTATAGTGCCTACCATGATTTTTGATTTTAGATTTTTGATTTTAGATTTTTGATTTTAGATTTTTGATTTGTGTTTTGTGTTTTGTGAATTCATTTTTTTGTTTAAGTTTCTATTTTTAGTTTCAATCGCTTTAGCAAAGGGGCTTCACAGAGTTCATAATTATTTTTTACACGAATTTGCTTTTTAAAAAATTTTACAAATATAAGCAGATATTCTTTAAAACAAATTTATTTAACACTTTTTTACACGAATTATTTTAAGCCTTCAAACATGCTTGAAAAATACTGGTGCTATCTTCCTGAATAAAAAAAAGATAGATATTCTCTTTGCATTAGTTTCGTATTTATATTTTTTATTTTTTTTTTATTTTTTTTATTCCTTTGCTACGTGATGCCGTCGGGGAGGTTTCATTCTCAATTCATAATTCTCAAATCTAAAATCACAAATCCCTTACTCCTCCCATTTTATTATCAGTTCGGCTTCGTCGGCGTTCATGTTGCGGACGATGAGATAAGGGTTGGTGTCCACACCGATTTGTTCCATTTTATAAATCATATCATCTTCGGCAACCAAGTCGGCAAATTCGTCGCCGGGTTCCATATCGTCTAAGCTGGCTACGGTATATATTCTCACAGCGCTGCCTTTTTTCAACACAAACCGAGCTTTTTTGCCCACGATGTTCGTTAAACCGGTGTTTTTGGTTTCGTCGGCTAGGAGTGGGATAATAAATTCATCATGGGTGTGGTCCACATGATATGGATATAGAAGATGTTGTTTGAAGAATCTATTTGCCATTTCGGGCTGTCCTTTATAGATGTCGGCAATTATAAATAAATTACTTTGTAATTGTAAATTTAGTGTAGAACGTTCTATTGAAGTAGCGGTAATCAATGCGCCTACGTCTGCAATAAGTCCTCGTTGTGTAGTGCGAGCGGGATCGAAAGCTGCCTTAAGGTCGGTGAAGGCATCCAACATTTCTGTTCCTAACTCTGGATGAAGCGTGTATTTTGCAATAAAATGGTCAATTTGATCGCCGATCAAATCGCGAAGCGGACGGGTGTAATACACTAAATCTTCAGGAAAAAACACCTTATAGGTGGCTGAGCGTTTAGGATAGAGGAAGGATACATTGCTAACAACACGATGAACATTGGCAACATAAGTTGCTTCATATTCATCCACCGTGATTGTGCTACCAAATTGGTCAGCTTTGGTATCTTTTTTTGCTTTAACTTTTACACGCAATTTTAGTGAAGCAGTTTTGGTGGGCGCAATGATGCCGTCGAACTGATGGTTGGTGTTGTTAGCCTCCATGGCAAACACCTCTTCATCGGTGTAGTTCAAGATACGAGAATCAATAATAGCCTTTTCGTCATAAATAATTTCGAATAATGTTTTTGGACTGATCATACTTTTAGTTTTTAGTGTTAATTTAATTTATAATTGTTAATTGTTTAGTATTTAATGTATTAAAAATATTTTTGATATTCGATATGGTGGAAATGCACTTCCAACTTTTTAGGAAGCGATTCCCGCTACTGTTTATGCACTTCCAACTTTTTAGGAAGCGATATACACTAAAGTTTATGCGTTTCCAACTTTTTAGGAAGCGATATACACTAAAGTTTATGCGTTTCCAACTTTTTAGGAAGCGATTCCCGCTACTGTTTATGCGTTTCCAAATGTTTAGCATAGCATATCCACCAAAGGACACGCAATTCTCAGTTTTTAGCATAGCATAAACACTGTTGCAAGTTCCCTGCCTGCCCGACTGCGCCACACAGGCGGGGGTTTTCATTTTTAGTTCATAGTTCATAGTTCAGAGTTCATCGTTCATCGTTCAGGGTTCAAAGTTCATTTTCCATTTTTTACCACTAAGGCACTAAGAACACTAAGTTTCACTAAGCCTTTAATTTTTAATTTTTAATTTTTCATTTTT
>CAIWVT010000181.1 GCA_903916135.1 uncultured bacterium | reverse complement strand
AATACACACACGAATTTAAGCCCCAGCGAGGCGATATGTTTATAGAAAAAAATAAACACATACAAATTTAAGCCCCAGCGGGGCGACATTATGGTAGAAAAAAAATAATACACACGAATTTAAGCCCCAGCGGGGCGACATTATGGTAGAAAAAAATTATATACATGAATTTAAACCCCATTAGGGGCGACCTGTTTTTTTTTAGTCGGGGCGCGACTTGGAGTCGCACTCTGACTATTTGAAAAATGGGAAATTTAAGTTTGAAAAAAACTTTTATTAAAAAATAAATTGTAGTGATGGAATTATAAGTACATTTGTTGAGAATTTCAAAACTTGCAATTTGAATCATCTATGTGTTATAAATAACAATAGATTATGTGGTGCACCTTGCAAAGAAAATCTTCTGATTAAGCTATTAAAAATGAAACGACAGTATAAAGCAAGCTACCTTAACAAGAATGTATTTGACAGCATTTCCGATTTACGAAAGGAAAAAGACTTCAAGTACAAAATTCTTGGCTTGCTTGATTCTGTTTCAACATTTGATACTATAAGTAGTATCAAATTGGAAAATCCAAAATCTATTCCTTCGTTATTAGCCGTTGCAAACAATATTATTACAAGAGGCAATCCAACAATATGTAGCAAAGACATTTCTGCTAAACTCAAAACACTTTCAACCGGACTTTCTGCAACAGATTTTTATTCTGCTTTGCACTTGGTTGACACAAGGCACCATGTTGCTGAGTTATACAAAGAAGATTTAGAAAGCAATTTTGAAAAAGCATTTCTCGACAACCTTATTCCCGACAACAAAAAACATCTTACACAATTCTTCCAACACCAAAGAGAAAAAAGGACGCTTACAAATAATGAAGGCGATGCAGGCAGAGTTGATTTTTCTTTTGAAGCACCATATTTCAAGGAAGTAAAAAAGACAACCGTTTATCAGAAGGAAAAAGAATTAAAAGAACGAAATGTTGTAATAATTGAAGTAGATGGCAAGCGATACCACAACACTTTAATAGATGACATAAGAGATTATGAAACTGCAAGGTTTGGACATACAACAAATAGAATAACGGAAGACAACACCAAAAAGGACACAGCCAACCTTATTGAAATTTTATCGCAAAGTGACTACTTCACTACAATTGATGGCTTGCTTCAAAAAGATTTTGATGTAATAAAGAAACTTCAAACTTTTGTTTTAGCACCATTAGCAATTGCAAGGTTGCAGAAAGTTATCAATCAATTCTTGATTGTAAAATGCGAGGAACTAACAGCCACAAACAAAACAAAAATTCGTGTTGCTATTCTTGAAAGGGATATTCCTTGCGGACACATTGCAGTTAAAGATTTGAACTTGCTTTATGCTAATTTGATTGGACTTGAAAACAAAGAAACATCAATTCCTAAAATAGAAGCAACGATATTTGCTGACGTAATTTTTTTTAATCAAGAATTGCAACCTGATGGCTGCAATCTTAATAACAAAAATATTGTTGCTGATGAATATGATTTGATAATTGATATTTCTACTCTTTGGCGAACCGGAATTTTTCAAGCAGATAATGATTTTCAACATTTGCCTAACTCTGTCATCATTCGCAGTTCTCATTTTACAGAATATGATTGCCGAAATGAAGTCTATTGTTCCAACAAAGTTGAATATAGAGACTTAACTACAGAAATTGGAAATGAGGTGCGTAAAGAAGTTTCTGAAGCTTTGCCCTACATTGAATATTTTTTGCAGAATATTTTTTTTAAAGAGAATTATAGAAAAGGACAGCTACCAATTTTAAACAGAGCATTAAAGAATGAGACCGTTATTGGTTTATTGCCGACCGGGGGCGGTAAATCTTTGACTTATCAATTAGCAGCTTTATTGCAACCTGGAATTACAATCATCATTGACCCTATTCGTTCTCTAATGGTTGACCAGTATGAAGGGTTATTAAACATTGGAATTGACAAATGTGATTTTATAAATTCAATTCTGACAAGAGAAGAAAAAGTATTTGTTCAAGAAAAAATTTTACCTAATGGCAAAACTCAATTTCTTTTTTGTTCTCCTGAAAGATTGGTTATTCAAGATTTCAGAGATGCTCTTGCAAAAACAAAAGAAAATGGTTTTTTCTTTTCTTATTGTGTAATTGATGAGGCACATTGCGTTTCCGAGTGGGGACACGATTTTAGAACACCTTATTTAAACTTAGGTGAAAATGCAATCAGGTATTGTTTGGCCAAAGACACTAAAATTGAAATTGAAGAAGGGCAGGAAATTATTATTAATCCTATTCCAATTTTCGGTTTAACAGCAACAGCTTCCTTTGATGTCTTGGCAGATATTGAAAGAGAATTAAAAATTAAGCGTAATGACGGCAAAGCTGTCATTCGCTATGAGAATACGGTCCGTGATGAAATAAATTATCAAATACACGAAATAAAAGCAACTCCACCAGACGGGCAAGAAGTAGATAGATTCTTAGTCGGGGAGGAAAAGCTGGAGCGTGCCAAATTATTAATAATAAATGGAATTTACCGAAATGACAAAGCATTATTGAGATACAACTCAAAAGATGTTTTTAGTGAAATACTTAAGAAAACCTATAATGACTATTTGCCAGAAGCAGAGAAGGAAATTTCAATTGAGGAATTTATTGATGTGAACATAAATAAAATATTGCTGAAGGAAAATTTTGATTTACCATTTCAGAAAAATGAAAACGGGAAGTTCAATTATGGTATTATTGTTTTTTGTCCACATACAGGTAAGCCAGACAATAGGAGAAAAAAGAGTGAATTAGGAGTACTTACCTATTTAGATTTTCTAAAGCCAAAATGCACAAAGGATAAAATAGTTTTTTTTATTGGTGCTGGTAATGATATTAACCGTGAAGCATTGGACAAAGAATCTTTTGAAAACCTAAAATTGTTCAAAGAAGATGAAGCATCAATAATGGTTGCCACAAAAGCATTTGGAATGGGTATTGACAAACCAAATGTTCGTATGACAATTCATAGCAACATTTCTTCTTCAATTGAATCATTCGTTCAGGAAAGTGGCAGAGCGGGCAGGGATGGAAAAACATCTTTATCTGTCATTCTTTACAACAATCAGATTGGGAGAGATAGAGAAGTATTGGAAAAATTTTGGAAAAATTCTTTTAAAGGTGCAGACAAAGAACGAAGTGTAATTTGGGAATTGGGAAACGAAATATTTTTTCCAAACATTACTCAACTAATTTCCATTACTGAAAAAATAAATGATGAATTTGAAGATGAATTTAAAATTGAATCAGGCAGAATTACCCAAGCTGGTATTGATTATACTCACAGATTATTTGTTGAAGTTATTGAAGGCGGAAAAGTTGGTAGTATAGATATGATTGCTAAAACTAATTCTGTCGCTTTTGGTTTTAACAATGTAGAAAGAGCAAAATTAATACTAAATAAAATCATATCACTTATTCCAAACTTTACAATTGCTTCTCAAGATGATTTAAGAATTTTTCTTAATGAACCTGTTGCCAGAACTCAACAGCAAAAAGGAATTGAACAATTGTTGAATAATTGTGAGTTTGATTTACCAGAAAAGATTACAATTCCGTTTAAGAATATGTTTTACAGCAAGAGTGAAAAAGGAGGATTTGATATTACGGATGAATTTGCTTTTGAAAAACATTACGACTATTTCAAAAATTCAAAACTTTACCAATGGCTTTTAACCAACAAGAAAACCACGGAAGAAAACTTCAAAACTAAATTTCGTGATGCAATTAAGTGGGATAATAAATTTGAAAAATTGATTTCAAATTTTGAATTAGGGGAAGACATCAGCGAGCAAGTAATGAATGAAGCAAAAGTCAAGTATTACATTCCAAGAAACCAAGACGACACAGCCAAAGCAATTTACCGGCTAACAAGCATTGGCATAATTGATACTTACACAATAGAATATCAACAACAGGTTTACAAAATCAAGTTGAGTAGGAAAACAGACAACCAATATTTTGAAAATTATGAGCAATTAGTTGCTCGATACACATCACCGAAAGAAGCCAAGAAATTGAGAAAAGAATGTGAAGATGATTTTAATGGAAGTGAACATGCAACAGTAATAAGCAAATGTTTGGAGCATCTGACGAATTTCATTTACAAGAAAATTGCAGACAAACGGTTACGAGCAATTGATGATATGGTTGGATTATGTGAAGAAACAATTGTAGTTGCAGACCCATTTGAGCAATCAAAAAAAATCAAAGAAAACATCTACTATTATTTCAATGCCAAGTATTCAAGAGAGGAAAATGAAGCTCAAACAGAAACTGGAGAAAAAGTTGATGCAGATTTGAATAAAGATTTTGTCAATGACTTACCGATTGAGGAGACAATTTGGAAATACATTGAAAGGATTATTGACTTTGATGATAATGGAGCAATCATAAACAACATAAAACATTTGCGAGGAGCAACAATGAGAATGTTGAGAGGAACAAGCGGAGCGCCTCAATTCAATATTCTAAAATCATATTCTCTTTATCATCTTTCAACCAATTCACCTCAGTTGGTTAAAGAAGCAATTGAAGAATTAAAAATTGGAATCAATACTTGGAGTGAACTTGAACCAGATACTTTTAACTTTGAAGATTTCTTTTTGCGGTTTAAAGCCAATATCAAAAGACATTGCGACGTTACAGATGAAATATTTGGAGATATTGATGATGATTATTACCTGACAAAAAATATTAAATGGCTTAAAAAATTCAACGCAAAAATTTTAAAAGAAAATAAATATGCCTTCACCACAAGTAATTGAAAAATTAGAAGAACTACAGAAAGAACTGGACACTATTTCAGTGGCAGTTAAGTATATTGATGATGCATCAAAAGTTGCTGAAACTGCCTCGGAAATTCTTAAAAATCTACCGACTCTCATTAATGACATTAAATCTATTGAAGAGAAACATCGGATAGAATTATTGAGAAGTCATAAAGAAAGAATAGGCACAATAGAAAATAATTTGCAAAAATTATTAGAAGAATTTAAGGAAAAATCAAAGCCTTTAGATAGCCTGATTGAAGAAACTAAATTATTACAAAATGAGATTTCTGAATACTTCAATGAACTTAAAAAAATAAAGTTTCCAGAAAGACTTGATAAAATAGACAATCAAATTTCAGCAATCAATATCGGAGTCGGAAATCTTCAGACTGCAAATCAAAACCTACAAGCAAAAGTTGATACTATTCAATCTTCTGTTATATCAATTGGTGCCTCAATGGAGAAAAGGTTTTCTGATTTTGAAAATAAACTCATTGAAGAAAATCTCAAATTAAAAGAACAAATAAAGACAAATACCATTATTTTAATTTCAGTTGGCGTAATGCTATTAATTGGAATAATATTAATGATAGCCTTATAATTATAAAGACTTGTTAGTCTCTATTACCTTGAGGTTGCAACACAGGTTCCCACCTCTGCTGCCCTTATCCTTTTAGGCTCTGCCTAATTCCCTTCAAGTCGTAGTACGGCTCAAAAGCCGTGCTGCGACTGCACAACCAAAACATTTATATAAAATCTCAAAACCTCGCCTCAAAAATAATAACTCCGCCTTTCAAGGCGGTGCTGCGCCACCGAGGCAACCAAAAGGGCTTGAGCCTTGCATTAAAATCGTCCATTTCAGGGCTAAAGCCCATCTTCCATTCCCATGTCCAACTCCGCCTTAAAAGGCGGAGTTATCAGCCATTGCCCTGTTCGGCTAAGCCCCCCCCTATCCTTTTAGGCTACCACCTAAATCGAGTTAGTGAAGCCTTCACTTGGAGTGAAGGCTTCACTTGGTT
>CAIWVT010000180.1 GCA_903916135.1 uncultured bacterium | reverse complement strand
ATATTTCATTTTTATTTCAAATAAAATAGTACATTTGCTCGCTAATTCTTTTAATTTTTTTTGTATCAAAAATAATGTATAATGGGTAAAATTATTTTAGTAATAAATCCAGGCTCTACGTCCACAAAAATTGCTGTTTTTGATGGACGCAAAGGAATTTTTCTTGTCAATATTGTACATCCACAGCAGATGTTAGCTTCCTTCAATCGTATTGTTGACCAATATGATTATCGAAAAGATACCATAAAAACGGAACTTACAAAAGCAGGTATTGACCTAAAGAAAATCAAAATTATTGTCGGCAGGGGAGGACTTTTGAAACCTATCCCCGGTGGTGTATATGGCGTGAATGAAGCCATGCTTCGTGATATTCATAACCCAATGGGCGAACATGAATCGAATTTAGGCGGATTAATTGCTTATGAACTTGCGAAAGAAATAGGACCAAATATTAAAGCTATAATTGTGGATCCAACTTGTGTGGACGAGATGGAAGAAATTGCACGCATCTCTGGCATGCCTGAATTACCTAGACGCAGTCTGCTCCATACGCTCAACCAACGCGCTGTGGCTCGCAGATATGCCAAAGAGATAAACCGAAGGTATGAAGATTTAAGTCTGATAGTCGTTCACATGGGAGGTGGTATTTCTGTGGGTGCGCATTACAAAGGTCGCATCATTGATGTCAACAATGGTCTGAATGGCGATGGTCCCATGTCTCCCGAACGCAGCGGTGGCGTACCTGCAGGTCAGTTGGTGGAAATGTGTTTTTCCAAAAAGTACAGCTATGTTGAAATCATGCGTAAACTCAAAGGCAAAGGTGGTTTTGTTGCTTATTTAGGCACAAACGATGCCTTAGAAATCGAAAAACGTATTGAGCAAGGCGACGAATATGCCAAGTTGGTTTATACCGCTTTGACGTATCAAGTGGCAAAGGAAATAGGTGCTTTGAGCACGGTTCTCAAAGGTGAAGTGGATGGCATCCTTTTGACAGGTGGCTTAGCTTATGGGAATTTTATTGTGGATGAAATCACCGAACGCGTCAAACATCTCGGCACCGTGAAAACCTACCCGGGCGGAAGCGAAATGGATGCCTTAGCCATGAATGGCTTCATGGTTTTGACCAATGAAATCGAAGTGAAAGAATATGTATAACAAAATATAAATGTATTAAAAACAATAATTATGAATTACGAAATTTTAAAATTAGAAGTCCAAAATGCTATCGGTATCATTACGATCAGCCGACCACAGGCGTTGAACGCTTTGAATTCAAAGTTCTTTGCAGAAATGGATCAGATGCTTGTGGATTTGTCGCAACGGAGCGATATCAAAGTATTGATCCTTACCGGTGATGGCAAAGCCTTTGTGGCAGGAGCCGACATCGCCGAAATGGTGGATATGAATGAAGAGCAAGGCTCCAATTTCTCTAAAGTTGGCCATAACACTTTTAATGCCATCGAAAAACTCGACATGCCTGTTATTGCTGCGGTCAATGGTTTTGCTTTGGGTGGTGGATGTGAATTGGCAATGTCTTGTGATATTCGCATTGCAAGCACTTTTGCTAAATTCGGACAACCTGAAGTCAACCTCGGCATGATTCCGGGTTATGCTGGCACGCAACGTTTGGCACGTTTGGTGGGTTTATCCAATGCGCTCTATTTGCTTTATACTGCTGATATGATTTCTGCCGATGAGGCTATGCGTATTGGTTTGGTTCAAAAAGTGGTAGAAGCTGACCAATTGATTCCCGAAGCCATTGCCATTGCAACAAAAATTGCCTCCAAAGGTCCCAAGGCGGTTAAAAAAATAAAATATGTTACCCGTCAGGGCATGTTGACCGATTTCAGCTCCGGTAGCGAACTCGAATCCAAAGAGTTTGGATCTCTTTTTGGAAATGAAGGAGCAGAAGGCATGCGTGCATTTCTCGAAAAAAGAAAACCAAATTGGTAAAAATCTTATTTCTTCAAATTTTATTTCTATTTTTGCAGTATTAATTTAATAACAAAAACTAATTATATGAATTACACCGAAAAACTTCAAAATGTTACTGTCTTAGGAGCCGCCGGCAAAATGGGTAGCGGTATCTTGTTGTTGACAGCGCTTGAAATGGCTGACCTGAGCCTGAAACCCGAAAACAAAGGAAAGCTGTTTATTCTTAATGCAATGGACACATCCAGCGACGGATTAAAAGGACTGATGAAATATCTAAAAACACAGGTGCTGAAAGCTGCTGAGAAAAAGGTAATTGCTTTGCGACAAGTCTATCACGACCGTGCTGATTTGATTGACAATAGCGAAATCATTGATCAATACGTGGAAGATGTACTGTTCATCGTTCGTCCAACCACTAATATCGAAGCTGCTTATGAGTCGAATGTTATTTTCGAAGCTATCAAAGAAGATCCTGCTTTGAAAGTAAAAATCTTCAATCAAATCAATCAGAACAACAAGAAATCTCCTTGGTTTTGCACCAACACATCTTCAATTCCTATCAGTTTGTTAGATACTGATGCGAATTTGGACGGACGTGTTTTGGGTGTTCACTTCTACAATCCGCCTGCTGTTCAGAAGTTGGTTGAGATTATCCAAACCAAAGCAACCAATCCAGAATTGGTTGAGTTTGTCAATATGTTGTCCAAGAATCTCCGCAAGGTGCTTGTTCCTTCTAATGATTTTGCCGGTTTCATCGGCAACGGTCACTTTATGCGCGATGCACTTCATGGTATAAATGAGGTAGAAAAACTCGCTACCAATCATTCATTTGCCGAGTCGGTTTATATGATTAATCGCATCACGCAAGACTTCCTCATTCGCCCCATGGGTATTTTCCAATTGATAGATTACGTTGGTATTGATGTCTGTCAATATATCATGAGTGTTATGAATCCTTATCTTCCTGACGAAAACCTTCACAGCAATCTTCTCGACCAAATGTTGGCGTTGAATGTACGTGGTGGTCAAAATTCCGACGGTTCTCAAAAGGATGGTTTCTTGCAATACGAAAAGGGTAGGGTATCAGCCATCTACGACATCAACAAAAAATCCTATGTTCCTATCGCCGACATTCAAGCAGCTTGCGACGAAAAACTCGGTGTGCTTCCCGCTTCTTACCAACCTTGGAAAGCAGTTGTTGGAAACAAAAACAAAGAGGAAGTCTTCAAAACCTATTTCAACGAACTGAAAACTCACGATTCCTTTGGTGCCGAAATCGCCCGCAATTATGCCCGTCGTTCCAAAGAAATAGGTATTAAACTTGTTTTAGACAATGTTGCCTACAACGAAAATGATGTAAACACCGTATTGTTGACCGGATTTTTCCACGCTTACGGTCCTATCAATGATTATTTATAATATAAGGAGGAAAAAACAATGATTAAAATGCGTAAAAAAGTATATATGATTGCCGGCTACAACACCATATCTATGGGTACCGGTCGTAAAGAATTCAGCCCTAAAAAGCCACGTCCGGACTTGGAAGATTATTTTAAGGAAGCAGGTCAGGGCGTATTAAAACAAATTGGAGGTGCGCAAAATGTAGATGAAGCCGTCATTGGAAACTTCATCGGAGCACGTTTCAACCGTCAGGGAAACATGGCAGGTTTCGTTCCTTACATTGATGAAGGTCTGCGTTACAAACCGGCAACGCGTGTTGAAGGTGCTTGCGGAACAGGTGCTTTGGCATTGGTTTCGGGCATCAAATCTGTTTTGGCAGAAACCGCCGACGTAGTGCTTGTGCTCGGCATTGAAGTTCAAAACACCGTGAAAGCCATCTATGGTGCTGACATTTTAGCTGCTGCAGGATGGGCAAAAGAACGTAAAGAAGGTCATGCCTATTTCTTCCCAGGCAAATTTAGCGACAGAAGCAAAGCTTATGCTGCTCAATTTGATAAAGAAAAAACAAGAAGCGCCATGGCGAAATGGTTCGAAAATGCTATTGACAATGCACGCACCTGCCCCACAGCGCAAGAATATCATAACACAACCAAAGATTTGATTGCTTGTGGTATGAATGCTCCCAACCCAAAAGGTTTCGTTGATTCGTTGAATATTTTCGATTGCTCAAAAGTTTCCGACGGTGCAAGTGCTATCGCTGTTGTCTCCGAAGAAGGTTTGAAACGTTGCGGCTTTGCCAAAAAAGATGCTATCGAAATCATCGGATTTGGTCAGGCGGAAGAAGACATCACCAAACCTCCTGTTGACCCTACCGTTCTTTCTACTACCAAAGAAGCGGTTCGACAAGCATTAGCTTCTGCAGGCATCACAAAAGATCAAATTGGAACGGTTGAATGTCACGACTGTTTCACCATTGCAGGTATCATGGCTACCGAAGCTATCGGTTTTGCTGAACATGGCAAAGGCACCGACTTTGTCCTTGCAGGCAACACAGCTCGCAACGGAAAAGTTCCTTTCAACACAACAGGTGGACTCATCGGTTGGGGACATCCAACGGGCGCAACAGGTGTGCATCAAGCCGTTACTATTTGGGAACAATTGACCAACAAAGCAGGTGACTCGCAAATCACCATCCATCCTGATCGTCCCTATGGACTTTCAATCAACATGGGCGGCGACGATAAAACGCTTGTTTCTATTGTGTATAAAAAAGCAGAATAATACGTTTGTAATTTAAAGAAAGCCTGCCTCCAAAGGGCGGGCTTTTTATTTCATTTTAAATTTATTACAAATGTTTAAAAGTGCCATAGGCACAAAATGTTTTTAGAAAATCAGATTGCCAAAACCAATAAAGTGCCGTAGGTACGACATAGCCATTCTTCCGTACCCAATATTTTAGTATTAAAATTCAATAAACCAACATGAACAAAATCACCACCCTTTTCGATATAAAATACCCTATCATACAAGCCGGCATGATCTGGTGCAGCGGTTGGCGTTTAGCTTCCGCCGTAAGCAATGCAGGCGGTTTGGGTTTAATAGGTTCAGGCTCGATGAATCCTGATATATTGCTCGAGCATATCGCCAAATGCAAACAAGCCACCTACAAACCTTTCGGAGTCAACATACCCCTCATTTTTCCTTTCGCTGAGGAATTTATCAACATCGTTGTCCAAGAAAAAATCCCTATCGTATTTACTTCCGCAGGCAACCCTTCCAAATGGACTCCCTTGCTCAAAAGCCATGGTATTCGTGTGGTGCATGTCATCGCCAACGTAAAATTTGCCAAGAAATGTGAAGAAGCAGGTGTGGACGCTGTCGTTGCTGAAGGTTTCGAAGCAGGCGGTCACAATGGACGCGAAGAAACCACCTCCATGGTGCTCATCCCCATGATTCGCGAAGCTACCTCCATCCCGCTTATTGCTGCGGGAGGCATCGCCACAGGAAGAGGTATGTTAGCTGCTTTTGCATTGGGGGCTGACGCTGTGCAAATTGGCAGTCGCTTTGTTGCCACTCCCGAATCCTCTGCCCATGATAGTTTCAAACAGAGAATCCTTCAGGCATCCGAAGGCGACACGAAACTTATGATGAAACGCCTGACGCCTGTCCGACTTCTTAAAAATAAATTCTATGATGAAATCGAAAACCTCGAAAACCAAGGGGCTTCCCTTGAACAAATTGCGGAGCATTTGGGCAAAGGACGTGCCCGAAAAGGCATGTTCGAAGGCAATGAGCAAGAAGGCGAACTCGAAATAGGTCAAATCTCAGGTCTTATTCATCAAATCAAACCTGCTGCCACCATCATCCAAGAAATTATGAACGAATTTCATCAAGCACAACAGGAGCTGAAGGATATTATTATTTAGATGGATTTTGTGTCCATCGGTAACATCTTATCTTTGAAAATATCAGGTGTCGAAAAACCTGCTTTTTCCTTCACGATAATAAATACAACACTTGACTTTCGATGTTTCATTTATATATTGTTGTGTTGCGTCAAGGGCTTCTACTATTACTATAAGATGTCAAAATCGTTTCTGTAATTGCCTCACCCACTTTTTCAAATATTATAGTTACAAGTATAGACTTACAAAGGATATTTTTAAGGAACAGATGATAACCTGTATTCTATCTGCTTCAATAATAGTGTAATAAGTGATACCATTCGAGCAAAGTGTTCATCCGTTAACGAACAGTCATCGTCCGTTAACGAACAGTCATCGTCCGTTAACGAACAGTCATCGTCCGTTAACGAACAGTCATCGTCCGTTAACGAACAGTCATCATCCGTTAACGAACAGTCATCGTCCGTTAACGAACAGTCATCGTCCGTTAACGGAAAGGCATCGTCCGTTAACGAACAGTCATCATCCGTTAACGGACAGTCATCATCCGTTAACGGAAAGGGTATGTCAACGAACGGAAAAGCAAAACCCAATATACGTTGGAGTCGCGTCTCGCCTATATTATTTGTACTAAGGAATAATCACACGCAGAAATTCGCATACATACAATTCTCGCAATTATCCACATTTGCAGTCTGCACAAAGTCATCCTCCCGCTCAAACAATTGTAAGAGCAAATCAGCCAACACTTCTTCAAATTGCGAAATAATTTCTTTCGTAATGTCATAAGTTTTATCTTTGCTTTCAGGATTAGGCAAATAGAAAACATTCCGAAGGTCTTCGCCTATGGTTTTAAAACTCCAAACGCCGCAATTCAACTCCTCCTGAGCAGCAATACTACAATTTTTTATAAACAAATAGGCATAGCACATCAATTGGAAAGCGTAATCAAATTTGCTATTCTGATTATCTAAAAAAAGATTATAGAAATTGAAATCCTTATTCGAAACATTTCCTGTTTTATAGTCAATAATGTTTATCCTATCTCCAATTTTATCAACTCGATCGAGTTTTCCTGTCAAATGAATCATTTTGGGTTTTCCTCCGATTGGAATAGTGAAGTCGGCATCAAGCTTTTCCTCTATCATCATCACAAGATGGGAAATATGAGCAGCACATTCTTCCTTCACGGTTTCTTTTTCGCGTTCCAAAAAATCGCGCACATAATCTTTTATAACATTATAAATCAATAGATTTTTACCACTCAAACGATCTAAATCATTTTTGTTCGAAAGAAAATTCTTCATCAAGACATCTTCATAAATCTTGATAAAGTTATCTAAAATTTCAGGCATCAATTCTTGCCCAATGATGCTTTCATACAAATGTTGCAATACATCGTGTATCTGATTTCCAAATTCCCTATTATCAAGTATCTCTGTCAATTCATCGGCTTCGCGTATGCCTGCAATATAGCCAAAATAATACTGAATTTTGCATTTACGATAGATGTTCAACGCAGAGGGCGAAACACCTTTAGTGCCTATATGTTCCAACTTTTCCATGATAGCGTCATCTTTTTTAATGACAAACATTTTTCGCGTATCTTTGAGGGGAGGCAGCGCGACAAACTCTTCAATAATCTTGATTTTCGGATTGTATTTCGGCAGTTCATAAATCAATTGATTGATAAACCTGCTTTTTTCGCCTCCGCCGAAGTCATCCGCTTGGGTGTTATAAAGCAAATAAATCTTTTTGCTGCGTTGCAACACATGATAGAAATGATAAGCAAAAATATGTTCATTATGCACATACGTAGTCATCCCTGCATCTTGCCTGATGCCATGCGGAATGAAGGAAGCGTTCGATTTTCCCTTGGGCAAAACACCCTCATTCACCGATAGCATGAACACCGTTTCGAAATCCAAGGCTCTCGTTTCTAACATGCCCATAATTTGCAGACCATTCAAAGGTTCGCCCACAAAGGGGATGGTGCTTTGCGAAATTGCTTGTTTAAAAATCTGATGAAGCGTTCTTGGCGTCATCATAATGCCCGATTCTTCTTCGCTTTGCTTAATTTGATTCAAAACTTTATGCGCCTCATACAAAAACTCTTGTTCCATACTTTGTTTGTTGGGTATGATGTTTTTTATATCATGAATCAATGAAATCAAACAAGCGATGGCATTCTTGCTTTGATAGTACCACGACATGAAAACATTGCGAACCGACTCAAGCACTTTCTCGGTATGATTCGAGAGCAAAAACAGCACTTCGCCACGCGTATAAAAAATCTTTCCTTGACCAATGAGTTGCGCCACCAACTTGTTCTTTGTTTCAGAATTCAACAACATCGTGAAGAATGAATGTCCAAAAAGCTTCTGCAAATCTTGGAAATAAAACAAGGGTTCCGCAGCTTTCTTGCTGTCTCTGAATCGTTCCGAGTTTTCGTGTAGCGTAAATATGATTTCAAACAAGGTGAACACAGGCGAAAGCTTCATCGGAAAGCCCATCGTAATATTAAATCTATCAATGCCTTCAGGTATCGAATTGAGCATAGGAATCAGCAGACTTTCTTCATTCAAAATGATGGAGATATTCTCTGATTTTGAATCATTGCTTAGTAAATGGGCAATTTTACCCGCTGTATATTTCGCTTGTCCGATGTTTCCTGCAATACCCACGATATGGATTTCTTTTTCATCAGAAGCCAGGTTCGTATCTATCCAATTCGTTTCCTTCAGATGCCATTGATTCAAATAACTTCTGATGAAATTTCCTGCTTCTTGTTTCGTATTTTCTATATAATAGGCATCTGCATCCCAAAGAATTTCAGCAGTTTCATTGTGCAAATAATATTCAATAATCGTCTTCTCAGCCGTTCCAAGCGCATTAAGTCCTGCAAAAATTACTCGGTGATATTTGTTGCTACTTCCTGCTTTTTTTAGATTTTCAACAGCGATTCTACAAGCCATACCATAATTGGCAAAACCTTTTTCTGCAATACGTTGGGTGAAATTGGTGTAAATGTCGTATAATATCTCATAGAAGTTAAGATAATTCTGTTGAAACTCACTCAAAGGCTTCTTGTCGAGCGACCACAAAACCAAGTTTTTATCTTCCTTCAGATAGGTGAAAATAAAATGCGCATCTGCCAATTGTTGGTCTATCTCATCAAAATCATGCAGCAGTTTGGTGCCCCATTTTAAGAAATCATCAAAGCTTTCGGTGTCGTTTGTTTTGACGGCTGTGTAGCTTTTATATAGTTCAACCAAAGCACTATATTCATCAATGATGCTTTTTCCTGAAAGTTCGATAACAAAATCCTGTATGGATGTGATGCGGGGTAAAAAAATCGCTTTTTCAATATCAGAAGCTATATATTTTTTGAGAAAAACTGCAGCGCGTCTATTGGGCAACACCACGCACGAGTTGATAAGTTTTTCCGTTTCAAATTTAAGAAGGTGTTGCGCCGTTTTTTTTAAAAATTCCATAATGATAAATTATTATTTATTGAAAAAAACACGTTCAGCTTCGGCAATACTCTCAGGTTTCCCTAAATCGAACCACAAATCCTTATCTAAATAGGTCGAAATTCTATGTTTCTTTGCTAATTCTAAATACATGGGTGTAAGCGAGAACTTTCCTTGCATATTATTTATAGAAAATATCTTCGGATCCACCACTTGAATGCCGCTATAAGCAGCTTCGAACAAGGTTTCTGATTCTCTCACAATGATTTCTTCACCTGTTTTTTTGTTGCGCCATCCGCATAATTCCCCTTTAGAATCTAAGAGGATATATCGCGCTGTGTTTCTATTTTTCACTACTAAAGTTGCCAAAGTTTCCTGTTTTTTATGCTGAAAAATAACTTCCTGAAGATTGGTTTTCGAAAGTATATCCACATTATGCACAATAAAAGGTTCCTTTTTGTCAAAAAACCATGAAGCTTCCACAAGTCCGCCACCGGTATCCAACAGCTCTTTGCTTTCATAAGAGAAGGCGATATTGATGTCGAAATTGTTTTTGAGTGCCACAAAATCAACTATCATATCTGCAAAGTGATGCACATTAATGATGATATTCGTGATGCAATAACTTTTTAAATAATCAACCACATGTTCCAACATGGGTTTTCCGTTCACTTCCACCAAAGCTTTTGGCTTATGTTCGGTCAAGGTTCCAAGGCGTGTTCCCAAGCCTGCTGCAAATATCATCGCTTTCATCAGATTCCTGTTTGTTCTTTATGGGTTACTACTACTTTACTATCATATTTTTCGCGGATATGTTGTCCCAAACGCTCAGCGAAATAAACCGAACGATGCTGCCCACCCGTACAACCATAGGAAATCATCAAGCTCGTAAAGCCACGTTCTATATAATTTTCAACAGATTGACATGCCAAATTACTACTACTCTCAAAAAATGTTTCTATTTCGGGATATTGCTCCAAATAAGCTTTCACGGCTTCATCTTTCCCTGTCAAACTTTTATATGATTCATATCGTCCGGGATTTGGCAAAGCTCGGCAATCAAAAACAAAACCACCGCCATTTCCACTTGAATCAATAGGATAGCCTTTCTTGAAAGAGAAACTGTTTACAAAAACAGTAAGGGTATCAGTTGTAACCGTGTCGAATTTTTTAAGCTTTTCAGAGGATATAATTTGATGAAAAACATCCTTCAATGATGGCAGTTCCACAGGTAATTCACTATGTTGCACTATCCATTTCAAATTAGTTACTGCAAAGGGAATACTTTTCAAGAAATGTGTCTTGTTTTCATAAAAGCCACGAAACCCATAAGCTCCCATGGCTTGCATGATACGAATTAACACGTAGCCATAGTAATACTTGCGAAAATCTTCTGCATTGAGTTGGGTTTTTTGCTGCAATAAATCAATATAATAATCAAGCAATTTCTCTCGTATTTCCTGCGGGATATCTGCTTTCGCATCGTAGAGCAAGGAAGCCACATCATACTGCAATGCACCCTTCCTGCCTCCTTGATAATCTATATAATACAACTTATTTTCATGAATCATAATGTTTCGTGATTGAAAATCCCGATATAGAAAATAGTTGCAATCCGTTTGTAACAGAAAATCAGAAAAAGTGATAAAATCATCTTCCAATTTTTGCTCATCGAAGTGAATGCCTGCAAGCTTCAGAAAGTAATATTTAAAATAATTCAAATCCCACATCATGGATTGCTTATCAAAACTTCCTCGTGGATAACAAGCTGTGTAATCAAATGTGTTTAAGGTGTCAAATTGAAAAAGCAATAAATCTGCTAAGACATTTTTATATAAGCCCACTTGTTTCTCCGAAAATCCCTCTTGTCTATGCGTTTCCAAATATGAAAACAAAGTTTTATCACCCAAATCATTGAGTAAATAAATGTCTTCTGCTAAATTTTCTTCTAAAATAAAAGGTACGGGCAAGCCTGCCTTTTCGAATTGCTGTGTGAAACTTACGAACGCCTGATTCTCTTTTCTGTCATTATTATAGGCTGCAATGGTAGTTGTGTCGCCAAGTCGAAGTCTGTAATACTTACGGTTAGAGCCTGATGCAGCCAATTCTGTCATCTCTTGCGGATAGGCACCATAGTGCTTATGAAACAGTGCAAATAGTTTTTCTTGTAGATTGTTTGTCATAAATTTTGAATGATACCACAAATGTAATGAAATTTATTCACCTGCCAAATTTTCATTAACAAATGAATTATTCAATTTTTTCGTGCTTTGTGAAGAATAATATATATTTTTGCAAAAAACAAAAACTATTATGGATATAAAAGAGATATTGTCCATCACTGGCAAGCCCGGTTTGTACAAAATAATTTCGACTATCAAAACAGGAATGATTGTTGAATCGCTTATTGATAAGAAAAGAATTCCGATTTATCCTTCCGACAAAATAAGCAAGATGAAGGATATTTATATTTTCACCACTGAAGAGGATATGGCATTGATAGACATCTTTAAAATAATTTCTGAAAAAGAAAATGGTGGCAAAGCCATAAGTCATAAAGCGGACGATAAAAAAATAAGAGAATATTTTGAGCAGGTGTTGCCAACTTATGATAAGGAACGCGTTTATACTTCTGATATCAAAAAAGTTTTTAATTGGTACAATCAGCTTCAAGAAAATAATATGCTCGACTTCTCTGAGAAGGAAGAAGTTATTGAAGAAGCAACTGAAGTTAAGGACGTGGTCGCAGAAGATAAACCGAAGACGGTTGAAAAATCGACGGATAATACCAAATCAGCCACTCCAAAGAAAACTGTAAAAGCAAAAAAAGAAACGGATACTGAATAAATGATATTGATAATAATTAAAGGTCCGTTTACGGACTTTTTTTTTATATAAAAAGCGATGAAAAAATACATTAATGATTTAACTGTCTGCTCAAACCGACAACTCAGCGATGATTATTTTATTTTAGGTTTGACATCCTCAGATGTGCTGCCCGAGATGTTGCCAGGGCAATTTGCCGAAATAAAAGTTGACAACAACCCCAATGTTTTTCTGCGTCGTCCCATTTCTATTCATGATGTGGATTATACCAACAATGTGCTTTATGTGCTTGTGAAGATTGTTGGGCAAGGCACGCAAAGTCTGTCCACACTCAAAGTAAACGATACGGTCAATTTGGTTTATCCTTTGGGTAATACTTTTAACATGGATGGCGTTACCAATGTGATATTAGCAGGTGGCGGCTGTGGCATTGCACCTATGCTGTATTTGGCTCGTCATCTACATCAGAAAAAGATAAAAACGACTATTTTGTTAGGTGGTAGAACCACTATTGATATTTTAGAATCCGAAGAGTTTAAGAAATATGGTGATGTATTTGTCTCCACCGATGATGGTTCTATGGGTGAAAAAGGATTCATCACCAACAATTCCATCATGAAGCAATTGAGTAGTTTTCAGCGTTTGTATTGTTGTGGACCTTTGCCCATGATGAAAGTGTTTGCCGCTATTGCCAAACAACAACAGGTGGATTGTGAAGTGTCTCTCGAAAATACCATGGCATGTGGCATAGGTGCTTGTTTGTGTTGCGTGACCGAAACCGACAAAGGCAACAAATGTGTATGCACAGAAGGTCCAGTGTTTAATATAAATCAACTAAAATGGCAGATTTAAAAGTAAAAATCGGAGCACTCGAATTTAAAAACCCTGTACTGACCGCATCAGGAACCTTTGGTTATGGTCCCGAATTCGAAGACTTTCTTAACATCGACAGCTTAGGTGGCATCATTGTGAAAGGTACCACATTGGAAGCCCGCCAAGGGAATGCTTATCCCCGTATGGCAGAAACCCCTGCGGGCATGTTGAATGCTGTTGGACTTCAAAACAAAGGAGTTGATGCTTTTATCAACGATATTTATTCTAAAATCAAGCATTATAACACTCATATCATTGTGAATGTTTCGGGCTCCAAACTTGAAGATTACATCACAGTGGTCGAAAAGCTCAACGATTTAGACCAAATTCCCGCCATCGAACTCAACATTTCGTGCCCCAATGTAAAACAAGGCGGCATGGCATTTGGCACTTCTTGTGCTTCGGCAACCGAAGTTACCAAGGCTGTTAGGGCGGCATACCATAAAACGCTTATTGTAAAATTATCGCCTAACGTAACGAGTATAGCCGAAATTGCTAAAGCCGTTGAAGATGTAGGAGCCGATAGTGTTTCGCTCATCAATACGGTGTTGGGTATGGCTATTGATGCTGAATCTCGTCGTCCTGTTCTTTCAACCATCACGGGTGGACTTTCGGGTCCTTGTGTCAAACCTATTGCTTTGCGCATGGTGTGGCAAGTAAGTCAAGCGGTTAAAATTCCCGTAATAGGTTTGGGTGGCATCATGAATGTTACCGATGCTGTTGAATTCCTTTTAGCAGGAGCCACCGCCATTCAGGTGGGAACAGCCAACTTTATTGATCCTGCCATCAGCGAAAAGATAGTTCATCAATTGGATGCATATTGCGACAATCATCGTATAAGGGCTGTTAAAGAACTTATTGGTGGGTTAATCGTTTAAACTATTATATGTTGTTGGGAGGAGTACTCAGATCAACATTAGAGATGCAAGGCCATCCTACTATCTGATTAGAACAACCCTTTATTACCCTTTTCGTTAATCTTTTCTATCTCTTTTTCTTTTTTATTTACGGATTTTCCTTTGTTGAACCGATAAGAAAGTTCGAGTATCATAATGTTTTTCAAAATATCAATATGATTATATCTGCTCTCTGAATAATAATCTGTTTTAATATAATTCTCTTGTTTATAACTTACTCCTAAAGTGATGGGAGTGATGTAAACAAATTGCACCGCAAGTCTGTCTTTGAAAAATGGTTGACGCACAAACACTACCCAAAAATCATTGTTTCCTGATCTATACCCTTGTGCGGTAATATACTTTTGGTTAGCTTTCTGATATTGCATTCCCAACATCGTCTTAGATTTTATATTTTGATAAATCAATTGAGTGCTTGTTGACCAATCGTTTATTTTGTTGGTTTTATCAAGATACCTTATCCTGCTGAAATACACATCCACACTCGTTTGTAGAAAAAGATTCTTACCGAATGGAATTGTTACGCTTACCTCCACACCGCAATTCCTGTATTTGCCTGCATTGTTCGTCGAAAATTCAAAGATACTATCCGAGCGAAATGTCCCCACTTCAGAAATATAATTATTGGAGAAATGGTAATAGGGTTCAATGGTTATCAAGCCTTGCATGATGGTGGTTTGCAGCGAAACTTTGTTCACCAATTCGGGTTTCAGGCTCGGATTACCTGTTCTTACGCTTTGCATATCCACAAAGGTAACATAAGGATTGGTTTGACTTATGTCGGGATAAGCAGTGGCTGACCTGTATTTCGCTTTGAAAACCAAATTCTTTGAGGCATCAATCTTTACATCAAGATAGGGTTGAAGGATGAAATAGGAACGTTTCAAACCATCTGAGTTGGGGTTACTTGTTTCGCCTGCAATTCCAATTTTAATACCCAAACGCTTTGCAATTTGCCAATTGTAGTAGGAATACAACTTATGGCGCATATCAGTATATTTGAATTTGCTTGTTGTGTCAGTAGTGAAATTGCTGTTGAGTCCTTCCCATGTATTGCCATAACCCACTTGTAAGGAAGATTTGTTTTTGAAGGTATGTGTATATTCAAGATAGAACTTCGTGGCGTTTTTATGATCGTTGCCCGATTCAATTATACTATAAGCATGTTGGGAGAACTCATTGGTGTAGGAGTTGTTGTAATTCGAAAATGTGAAATTGGAGTTGATAACATTTTTGTCGTCAAGATTTCCTTCATAGAATAAGGACGCGTAAAAGTTGGTGTTATAAGATCTGTTCTGAGTCAAGGATGTGTCGCTCGAAAGGATGTTTTCATTCAAACTGCTCACCACATTATACAACTCATTGCTTCCATTTTGTTTCTTGGGCTGCATTGATAAATTGGTTTCAAAACTTAATGTGTGTTTTGGATTGATATAATAATCGGTTCCGAGGGTGTAGTTATGGTAAAGCTGCTTGTATTTGGTGTTATAATCGGTGTTGGATACTGCATTACGTTCAATCACCAATCCGTTGTAATATTCCTTTTTATCTACAGTATTGAAGTTGAATTTGGCGATATTGTTGTTATATTTTGCATACACATTCACTTTGTTATACACATAATTGACAGTTGCCGAAACACTGTTTGATACAGGAATATAATCTGTTTTGATGGCATCAGGATCAGCAAGGAATTCATCATCAAGATATATTTCAGTGCCCTGATAATCCTTTTTCAAGATGATATTGATGACTGCCGAATAGCCTTCCAAAGCATATCTGCCACCCGGATCGCGTATCACTTCCACCTTTTTTAGTCGATGGGGCGACAAGTTTTTGATGTATTGTTGGTCTTTTTCGATACCATCCACCAAGATAATCACTTTGGCATCGTTATCCACTTTGAGGGTGTTGCTATATCTATCAATATCCACGCCCGACACTTTATCCAACACATCCTGCGTGTTGGTGGCACCATATTTCATCTTTTCGGTAACGATTTGCACGTCTCTGTCGGTTTTGATTTCCTTGGAACTTTCAGAAACCGAAACCTCAGAAAGATTGACCACAGTGGGTTTCAACTGAAACACGCCAATAAACTTGTCTTGCGACACTCCAAACAATTTTGTAGTATCTGTTTTGTAGCCTATCATACTGATGATAATACGATAGGCTCCACCATCGAGGGAAAGAGTGAAAAAGCCATTTTGGTTGGTTGCGGCAATGGTGATGAGGCTATCTTTTTGGTTAATAACGCTGACGTTACAAAATTCCAGATTTTCCTTTGTTTGATTATCTTTTATCTGTCCCGTGATTTGAATTTTGTCTTGTGAAAATGCTGATGTTGCAAAAAAGAGCGAAAGGATGATGAGTGCAAGTGTGATTCTTTTCATTAATGTTTTGTTTTTTTGTTTGCGTATATGACGCTACAAGTTTCAAAAAGTTACAAATCTGTTATTATATTTGAAACTTACCGTCACTCTCCCGTAACGTCTTTAATATCCCCTTCAATCTTACGCAGTTTACTTTCGCAGATAGCAATTAATTCGTTTGCCTGTTTCACTTTTGTGGCAAGTTCTTCCAATTGAATGTTGCCGTCTTCCAATTGGTCAACAAGTTCTTCAAGCTGTGAAAATGCTTCGCTATAGGTCGTTTCCTTTTTCATTTTTTGTCTTTTTTATTACGGTGCTATAAATCGTTTCGTTTCTTAACAGCGTTTGCAACTCCGAGTTTTCTGTTATGTCTTTGGGGTCAGTAACTATTTTGTTGTTGATGGTGATGATGGCAAAACCTCTGTCCAAGATGGCTTGAGGACTTGAAAGTTTGACGATGCGTTTCGCATTGTTCAGTTTCTCTTTTGCGTGCTCAAGTTGTTTATTGACTAAATCAAAGAGATGTGTTTTCAGGTCAATGAGTTTGTTTTCAAATTCAAAGTTACGCTCAACAAAAAGGGACGCCACTTTCGTAGGTGTTTTCTGTTCTCTTGCCATGAGGTCAACGATGCTTTGGTTTCTGTCGTGTCCGATGCCTGTGAAGATAGGAATTGGGAAATTAGCCACACAATTGGCAAGTTCAAAATCATCAAAGGGTTTGAAATCTGTTTGGGAACCACCGCCACGAACAATAGCCACTACATCAAAATGCTCATGGCTCGATTCAATCAGTTTTAGTTGTTCCAAAATAAGTTTGTGGGCATTGTCGCCTTGAATCGTGGTGAGAAACTCACTTACTGAAAAGGTGTATTGATGTTTGTTCTGTTTTGTTTCCTGCTGAAAATCCCGTTGTCCGTCGGAGTTTGGTGCTGTTATTAAAGCGATTCTTTTAATAACAAGCGGAATGGGCAAGCGGTTGTTGAATGTTTTGTAAACGCCGTCAAACAACTGTATCGTTTTGGGGTTTTCCTTCAATAAGCGTTCAAGCGTCTGTTGTCTCTCCAACTCTAAAGTTCCGATGGAGTGTGCCACATCTATCTTCATGACATCAAAATTCAATCCGTAAACTTTATGATATCTGACTTTTACTTGGCAGATAATTTTGATGCCGTCGCGAAATATTTGTTTGGTAACTTGTTCAAAGTTTTCTATTTGACCATAATAGTTTGCCCAAAACACACCTCGGGCTTCTGCTGTCTTTGTTCCGTTTTCATATTCTTCTAAGGTGAAGTAGCAACGTCGGGTTGACTCATATTTTTTTACATTCGTGATTTGAGCATCCACCCAATACACTTCCCCATCAAAACGTGTTTGTATGGTGTCTTGAATTTGATCAAGAAGTTCCGAAAGTTTTATGTGCTCGGTCATGGTGTCTTTTAGAATATGAGTTAATTGAGTTAATTGGTTGATCCCGACACTGCGTGTACGGGACAGGTTAGGTTAATTGGGAGGATGATGTTTGAAACTTCGGACAACTGGGATATATTATTTCCAAATTGGTTCGTTCTGCCAATTATTTAAAAAGCCCAATTTGTAAATTGGAATAGCCGGATTAGAATTAATCAGATTCAGAACTTTAGCTTTTATCTGATGTTCTGAAGAAACCTGATCACAAAGATAAACTAAAGAAGAAATAATTAAGAAAGGCTTTTTTGTTTGAACGGGAATAAGCGGATTAGCGAACCACAAACCTAAAGGATTATTTATATTTTCTGTTGGTTTTTTAACCATAGTTCTGCTCCACAACCTTGAATGATGGGCAATAATATTTCTAATATAAGTGATTGCCTCAAGCCAACCAGCAAACTCACTACTTGAATTTAACCCCATCTCTTTTGTAATAATTGATTTTTCTGGTAATTGGTGTTTTAAGTTTTTATATAATTTAGAAAGCGTACCCATTGAAGCAACCTCTAATATTTTCCATGCATCAGCATCAAGGTTTGGATAACGGCTACGTTGGTCCTTGATAAAAATTTCTTGGCTTCTGTTAAATTCAAGTTTAAGGTCATCCAATGTGTTTTGATGAATGGTTTTTTGAATAGTATTAATTGTAATTGTTGTTGATTCAAACAACGTATCATCCAAATACCACAGACTACCATAACTGATAGATAAATGATAAATCATTTTTGTGCGAAGTGCAATTTCAATACGTTCAATTGCATCAAATAAAATTAAACGTAAATCTCTATCGAAATTGTATCGGTCAATAATATCTTCGAAATACGTGTCTGGTTTAAAAGTATGGAGGGTGAAGTCTGATTGCATATCCCACCAATAACCTTTGAGGCGATAATAACTAATGTTTTTAAGTACGTTATAAGCGGCAGGCTCATTACGAAAAAGCATCCCTCTTTGCTTGAGCAAAGTTATCTGATCTGCTATGGTATATGCAGGTTTATT
>CAIWVT010000179.1 GCA_903916135.1 uncultured bacterium | reverse complement strand
TACATCCCACAAAAGTACTGCTGGGACACCCAACATCAAAATAACTTTGTAGTATTTACAGGCATTTCAGAAGGTTTTTTTGGTTTTTTTAAAAAAGTGCGTAAAACAGGAAAAATATCAATCGCTAACTGGTCAGAAAATTTCCACTTTATCCATCCTGTCTGCTTCGTATTATCATCCAAAATCTGAATCCAATCGCCTTGAATGCCTATCACGGTAAGTAAATCCTCCTGATATGGTTTACTGTCCCAATCCTGAACTCTTGTTTTACTTTTTGGCTCTCCATAAATAAAGTTGTCAAAAGAAGTTAGTCTTCTTATTCCTGTTGATTTCAACAGTAGAGTGTCCCATGACATAAAATGCACTTTAAGGTTAACTCGACAATATGCTGTGTCGGAATAATTGAAAAGCACCTTATAATATTGAGGCTTTTTCTCTTTGACAACAAAGTATGTTATTCCATAATCGGGTTTAAAGAATATGGGTGAAATAGTAGTGTCGTAGTTGTTGGGTAGATAATTACAATAAAGAGTTTTGCAAGCCTTGTCTTTGTAAAGAGGCAAGGTATCCGTCAAATAATACGTACTTGTCATGGCAACAAGACCCACGCCAAGTGTTTGGGTTTTATGTCGAAAACCTTGTGAAAAAACAATTGTAGGAATAAAAAGTACTATAATGATGAGCTTTTTCATATTGTTCGAATTTGGATGTGCATAACAATTTATTTTTACTCAATTTTGCCATCAGGATTCAGAACTTTCAAAGTCCTTGCATCCATTTTAAATGTAAACTGCTTTGAACTACATTCAACCTTAAGGATGTAAATTCCATTTTCTAGTGCCTCAAGCGATACAGTCTTTGAATAATCATGATTAGCTATAGATTTATTTACAACTTCTTTGATTATAGGAAGACTATCAATAGTATGCATAATTTTATCGTAGTCATAATTGTTCACGATTTCTACTCCATATTTTTTACTGATTTTTGCTTTTAACTCCTCCGAAAATTTTCCATTATATCCTAATCTGTCAGCAGTTTCGCATAAAGTTAGGGCTGAAAATGTATCGCCTTTCATCAATTCCAACTTGCTTGACGCATAATAGGTCTCATTGGGTAATACTTTGTGATTTAGTATTTGTGTCTTTTTAAACGTAATGCTAACATTCCCTAAATAGGGTTTGTATGTTTTGGCTTTTTCTAAGTCCATTTCTGCAGAATCAACTTTATTCAAAAACATAAAGCAGAGTGCTCTTGTACAATAAGTATCCTCACGAGGATAAAGTTTAACAGCCTTATTCAAATCAAAGAATCCTTCTCGTATTTTATTTATATGGACTAATGCTGTGCCACGATTTTGAAGTGCAATACTATTATTACTGTTCATATTCAGTATTTGGTTATAATACATAATGGATGCATTGTAATCATCAATAGAATCATTTTTAAAAGCACTTTTAAAGAGAGAATCCAATAAGATTTTATCATTTCTCACATTGGCATTACATCCCACACAGCATAACAAAACAAGGATGATTCTTGCAATTTTGTTTGTCTTATTAGCCTGTTTCATTTTATTTATGTAATTATAATGGATTCGTTCTGCCATAATAGCTAAGACTGTATGGTCTCGCTGCGTGCTTTCAAAGTTTATACTTTTATTTTTCGTTTTTGTTGCATCTAGCAAGGGTGTTGTTTGCGCAAGGCATTTTATTTGATTTTTTTAATCATGCCATTTTCTAATACTTTATAGAGTACATTTTTTACTGTTAATTTTTCAGAACTTTCAATCCTATTATAATCCTTATCAACATCAAATGAGAAGGTACTATCAATTATATTAATTGTCATATCATTATTGATTAAAGCATATTCTTTAATACCAATACTTGCATCGTTTCCACCATATTCACCAATTAAAAACAATGAGTCAATGATTTTTCCATCTTTATTTATTGTAACGAAAAATGGCGAATCAACTTCATTAGGGACTGTGCATATTATTGCTTCATATATTTCGTTGTCCACAAGTTTTGCAAATGGATGTTTCAAAAGTTTAATTTCTTCATTGTTGCCAAGTTTGCCATATTTCTTAAACATTTCATCCCAGTTTTCAGAACTAATCACTAGAGGCAATTTCAATGTAACAATTGTGTCTTTAGGGCTTTGTTTACCTAAAATATTACCATCGTGAATCGTCGCTTTATTTTGTTGTGTACAATTGACAAAAATGGAAATAAGAGCCAATCCCAAAAATATTTTTACTGTCATACTATTTTTTTCTTGCTTGTAACGCCCCTCAGCCTCGCTGAGTGCTTTCAAAGTTACTATTTTTAATTTATGTCCTCCTTGCTTGCAGCAAGAATGTTTTTCCGAACAGCTTATTTCCTTTTGCTCACATTATAAATTAAATTTTCCAAATTCTTTAATTCTGCCTTTTGTATCCTTTTTTCTAAAGTGTCAATACAGTCTTTTATAATTGGCGTTATTTTTCTTTTTTGTTCATCAACAGGCAAGGACGTAATTTTATTATACTCTTGTTTTGTCATACTACTTATTACTTTATCAGTCGAACATTCGCAATAGTCTTTTACAATTTCGGGATATTTTTCACCCAATTCTTTTGTTAAACGAATACATTCTTTAACTTGATTATCCCGATCAGTTTGTGTCCATTTAGTTTTTTCTTTTCCACTTTTAACTAAACTTTTTAATCCGCTGTAAATACCAAAAGAACTAATCAAAATGATAAAAAAAATAAGGAAATGCTGTTTTTTCATATATGCTTTTTTAATGGTGATAACGTTTCGGCAATTGCTTTCGGTGGCATATCACAAAGTTTTCAAATTGGCTGTATCTGTCTGCCACTGAAAACAAGACCAAGTTAGCCACATGTGCATTTATTATTTTTTCAATTCATCAATTATCTGTAATTATTAATTTACCTATCGCTATAATTTTTTCATCCTGTGTCAAGTGATATAAGTATAAGCCACTTTGCAAATTGTTCCGGTTTAAAGTAATTGTCTGTCCGGAAATATTATTTATTTGTTTTACTTGTTGTCCGAATGAATTGTAAACTATCAAAGTTGCGTCTTTGAAAATTTTGTCTGTATTTATTGTTGTCCAAGAAGAGAATGGATTTGGAAATAAAGTGATGAAACTTTTGTCATCATTATTATTGTCAACAATACCTGTTGCCGCAGCAGTAGCATATCCAATTTCCCAATAATAGTTAAATGAATTCGTAGGAGGAGGGTCTATATTTTTACCTGTGTACCACATTTTAAAAATCCCACTGTCATATAATACACTGGGAAACGAAGCAGTATTTGCGTCCCATGCACCTGTATTTCCTCTTGATAACACAGGATTAGCACTTGATTTTGTCCAGTTGATACCATCCGTTGATGTGGCATATCCGACTCTTTGTCCGTAGCCGTCAATGTCATTACCGCCATACCACATATGATATATGCCACCTTGTTTTATAACATGTGGATCCTGAACATAAATTTTATCCCAACCATTAATACCTGTAACCAAAATCGGATTGCTGCTGTATTTTGTCCAGTTGATTCCATCGGGGGACGTGGCATAACCTATATTAGCTTTCCCGTCAGTTCCATTTCCATCAACAACGGCATCATAACCACAATACCATATTTTGTAGGTATTTCCATCTTTTATCACAGAGGGTCCTTCAAGAAAACCATTATCCCATTGCGTTGAAGCTCCTACCTGCAAAACAGGATTTGCATGTTTTGTCCAATTTTTTCCATCAGCAGAATAAGCATATCCGATATCATACCTGTAAGAATTAAAATATTGTCCGGCATACCACATTTTATATTTCTCATTCAATGGAGCTGTACTATCAATTATTACAGATGCTGTTTCTACACCAAGAGAATCCCATCCACCCGTATATGAAACATCAAGAATCGGGTTACCTGAATATTTTATCCAATGTATTCCATCAGACGATTCACAATAACAAAGTCGGGATCTCAACAGTGTATCGCTTGGATAATTTAATCCTCCGCAGGTGTACCACATTTTGTATATATTGCCTTCTTTTGAAACCCAACAGTCGCTGATTGCATATATATCATTAGGAAGATTTGCAATAATCGTATCTCTTTTGAGTACAGGATTATTAACATCTTTTGTCCAGTTGGTTTGAGCAGATAATGTGATACTCACTTCACAAAGAAAAAAAATAAAAATTGCTATGGCGATTTGGAAGTTTCTTGCTTTCATTTTTATATTAATGTTGTCAAATATAAGTATTTGTCTGTTAAAATGACGTTGCCTTGCATTGTGGCTACGTTGAGCAGCCTTGCTGTGTGCCTGCAAAATTAATACT
>CAIWVT010000178.1 GCA_903916135.1 uncultured bacterium | reverse complement strand
GCTGTGAAAGCAGAGGTATGTGCGGCACCATCATAAGGTAAACTGTAAGGCGTTACGGTGATGAGCGCATCTGCTTTGGTGATAGTTACCGTAGCACTTCCACTTGCTGAATTGTAGTTATTGTCTCCATCAAATGTCCATGCTTTGTAGGCTTTTACGTGCTTATCTTGCTCGCTCCACATACGCGGAAACAAACCACAACTGTTGGGGTCGTAAATATAGGTGGTTTTGCGTGTGGTGGGAACGTATTTGTCTTTTCCTTTGATATAATTATAATTACCCTCTTTGGTATCTATCACTTTCGCATTGAAATATTGTCCGTACAATACGGGCCAATCGCCATATTGATCTCTGTTAAGATAGGTCAACAAGGTTAGTGCATCCGTGGGGGCATTTTCGTTGATAGGTGTGTTGGCATTTGCGCGAACCACAAGCATCAAGAAAGAAGAATATCCTATAAGTATAAAGGTGAAGGCTAAAATAGCTGTGTTCAAAACAGATTTGCCTTTCTTTTTGGTTATCCACAATCCGAACACGATTAATCCAGTCAAAAGCACGAAATAGATAATCGTTCCAGAATTAAACGGAAGTCCAACGGTATTGACAAAAAACAATTCGAGTATGCCTGCCATTCTAACCGTCCAAGGAATAATGATAGATTGAACAAATCCAAGGATAAATACGGAAAGGATTAATGTAAGGATTAAATTTCTTCTCGATTTTTTTCCTTTTCTGAAATAATAAATCATGGTCATGGCAGGAATACAAAGCAAATTGAGCAAATGGACCCCGATAGATAAACCCATCAAAAAAGCAATGAATACTATCCAACGGTTGGCATGTTTTTCGTCAGCAGCCACGTCCCATTTGAGCATTGCCCAAAAAACCATGGCGGTGAAAAATGCCGAAGTAGCATACACTTCGCCTTCCACAGCCGAAAACCAAAACGAATCGGTGAAAGTAAATGCTAAAGCACCCACCAAACCGGCTCCTAAAATGATAAACGTTTGTGGCATCGTTAAATCGAAACTATTACTTTTTACATATAGTTTCTTTGCCAAAGAGGTGATGGTCCAAAATAAAAATAAAATGGCAAAAGCACTTAATATGCCCGACATAGCATTTACCATAGCTGCAACTCGCGTTACATCGCCACCAGCAAAGAGTGAAAAAATGCGTCCCATTAACTGAAACAAAGGTGCTCCGGGAGGATGTCCTACCTCTAATTTATACGCCGAAGAAATATATTCTCCGCAATCCCACCAGCTGGCTGTTGGCTCAATGGTGAGCAAATAAACTGTCGCAGCAATAATAAATACCGCCCAACCTACAAGATTGTTTAATAGTTTGTAATTCTTAAAAATGTTCATATTGGTTATATAGTTTTGAAATTTTCAGCGAAATTAATAATTTCCGTTGGAATTGAGGACTTTTTTTTAATAAAACAGTAAAGAATCTATGTTAACGTCCATTTTTAACTATTTATTGTTTGCAGGATGCGTTGATTTTTTCCTATAGATATAGTTGTACAAAGGAAGATATTTTTTCGGTTTTGTGCTTGTATAAATATCCAATTCATTGGAATGTACCCCAATAATAAAGTTCTAATATAGCCAGACTGTAGCAACAATGCAGGGTATAAACAAGGAAAAAAAAAATCTAAACGATAAATTGTCTTTAAGGAAGAAACAAATTTGAATAATTTCAACTCATCTATTCATTGATTACTCTGATGTGCAAATAAATGGCACTTCCGTTAAAGGCGATGTGCGTAATATTCTAAACAATCCCAACTGCGAATTTAACGGGTCTATTGGACCTGATGCAGGTGGAGGCACAACTTTTTTAAGCGTACGGTTCAATTCATTAGCTACATTGTAATTAAATACTTGCGAAGTTTCTTCAACAATGGCATCTTTGTTGTTGTCGAAATTATCAATATGCTCAAAAGCATTGGTAATTTGCCCGAAGACTTCGACACATATCACACTCAAAGAGGAATTAATCGGCAAACCATAAAGCCGCAACATTTCATCCACCTCTTGATTGGTCCAACGCCCGAAAGCGTGTCTCGGACTTTCTTTGTCCCAAGCCATTTGCTGATAAACATTTTGCGTAACCAATTCTTTAGTAATATTTATCGTAGGAAGCTTTTTGCGTTTGTTCATTTCATTTTGTTTTTCTAAAGAAATGCCGATTGATTTATACAACTCTTCAAAATTCTTTCTTTTTAGAGGTTTCAATTGGAGTTCACTCAACAAAATATTTCTAAAATCTAAGCCATCGGCTTGTTTCACCTGAGCATATAACAACGCCCATATACTTGTTTTTGGCGGGGATGAAGTAACGTTTTTGCCTTTATAAACAGCCGTTGCATAAGGTGCATTGACCGAAATAATTTTTTCGTTTCTATTAACCATACTTGATAAAGAAGGAGCAGGATGCTGCAAACCTGCCACACGTAAAGCTCTGCCGAACCTGCCTTGCGCCGTGCTCCAAATCTCATTGGTATGCCCATATCTAAACTCGTAGGTAAACATGCCAAAAAGTTCTACACTTTCGTGGTGCAAACCGGCAGGCAAGGGCAAGAGATAGAAATAGCGTTTGTCGTCAGTAGATTTTTCCATCCTTTGCATAGCTTCCAAACCATTATCGTCTTGAGAGCTATCGGGAGTTGCTACTCTGATATATTCGGGGTCGAGAGAAAGCGGCGATTCTTGCGGAATCTCCATCAAAGAAGGATGATTGTTACTGATTAACTGGTCGGGACTATACGCCAAAACGCGACAGAATATGGAATCATTTTTATCAAATGGCGGCTTATCGAACTCAAGCCATAAGAAGCGGGTGCGTACTTCCGTTGCAGAATATTCTTCGTTGCGAAGATACGGACTTAACGCGATTCCTGCAGCTATTAGCTTTGGTGTTTGGGTAGGATTAATGGTGGTTGGCAAGCGCAGAATCTCTGTTTTGAATGGTTTATCGGCATCTGGTGAAAGACCATCTTTAAACTTTGGTTTCACTTGATATTGCAAACTAATTATAGTTGGAAAATCGCCATCAGCGGGTTTAGCATCCACCACATCTATCAAGATGATTTTTGTAAAATTTCTATGAATCAAATCGTCTTTGCCTTTTTGTATGGATTGAAAGGACGCTGTTCGTTTTAATTCTAAATCGCCAATAATTAAATCTCGTGTAAATTCAAAATCGCCAATCGGTTCAAATTCTCCATTATTTCTTCTTCGCGAGATATTAAAGCTGCTTGCATCAAGGCTATCCCAAGTCCAGTCCCTGTCAATTTTTAGTGTAGTGCAAACCAACCAATGGTCTTGCAATTCTTTTTTATTGGCAAAAGTGATGCTGCTATTGTCGGGAGCCATGCTATGACGAAGCATATTGCTGCACCAAAATTGCAAACGTTCTCCATTATTAGAAACTAAGGACAAGCCATCCTTTACTGCAACACCCAATTGGCTTCCTAAACGATGCACAATGTCGGGCATTCCTTCATTTCCGCCTTGTAATGTTTTAAAAGCAATAGGGTCCTGCTTACTGATGATGGGGTCGGGTTGTAAATAAATACCTTGTAAGGTTTTTGGGTTCATGGTATCCGTAAAAATATCTTGCTCGTTCGCAGATTCTTTTCTTAAACTTAATACTGTAGTTTTTCCATAACATGAGTTTAAGTTCGAATCAGCATTATCTTCAAACCCCCAGTAATCTTTCTTTTTTTCTCCAACAGCTCTTAAAGTCAAACGGATATTGCGGGCAGTGGGTAAAATAATTTCACCTTCGGTTAAACCAATGAACACATTATCGGCTGGGTCTTTGAATGGAGTAACCTTGTCGGTAAGATCTAAAACATTCACATCTTTAAACGTAATAGGCACTTCAATAGCACCCTCAGGAGCAGCTTCATCGAAGGCAACAAAATTGCGATACGTCTTGTACAAAGTGATATAATGCTCACGACCATCATCGCTTGCCAGATTGTCCATGTTTAATGTCTCAACTTCTACTTTAATTTCCACACACTCTACATCAGGATCGGGGATGCCAAATGCTTTTCCACCTAATTTTTTTCCTGATTCTTTTTGTATTTTCAGTAACTCATCAATGGAATTGATGAGTTTGTCAACAGGACTTTTGTACTTACCGGTATATACTACAGATGGGTAGCCCAATAAAGGTCGAGATAATAATAAAGAATCTCCTTTAAAATTAGGCTCCTTCATATCAAATTTCACATAACTATCATTTTGAATAACGATTGAATGAGGGGGAATATATCTTTTAAATTTTGTTTCAGCAATATGACTTACCGAGAAATGTTCGGGCGAAGGTGTAGTTGGGTCAGGGCATCCACCACTAATATCCGAAAGTCGAACTCTGAATTGATAATCATTGCCATATTCAAGCTTAGTTTCGGTATCAATTGGGAGGTAAGTGTTGCTTATCGCAACGGGAAATTTCTTCTCTTCGGCACTTTGATATATTTTGGCGGCTGTTTTGTCGGGCAACACCAAGGAAGCGTTGTTCCAGTTTGCAAAATACATCGGCAGCCAATAGTTATCCAAATTGGCTGGGTTACCATCATAGACTTTGGTTGGATACACCTGATAGGGAAGTTCCCCTTTATACTGTCCAATATCAATTGCTTCCAATTTCATATTGCCATTACTCTCCACTGTGGTCAACGATTCCCATTTACTTACTCCAGGTTTTCTAACATCAACTTGATAGCCCATTACACCCAATGGTGCATCCAATCTTTTTCCTGTGCTTTCATCATTGGTTAACTGACGGAGATACCAAATTAAAATTTGTTCATCTTCCCAACCCAAACGTATTCCTGCTTCTTTTTGAGGATGAAATCCATCTTGTTGTTCTTGAAGTATGTTGCCACTTACGGGCTGATTTGCATGAACAATGGTTGCAAAGCCTTCATTGAACTGAGCTGCTTCGATAAATAATTCATCATAAACACTAACAGGCGATTCCCCTTCTTTCATCACCGGAAAAAGAATTGCTGCAAACAGACTGCGCTCTTCTTTTTTATTTAAAATTGGAATGCGAGCTGCATATCTTTTGATGAATGGGCTATGGTCTGTAGGCGGAATAGTCGGAGTTAGGGATTTTTTTTGTTCATCAAAATAATCCGAACCCTTCATGATGTCCACATAGAGCCATCCACCTTTTTCAAAATCGCCAGGCTCCAATTGAACTTTAGCCTCATAAATCAATCCTGCTTGCTTAGCCATCAATGGTTGACGCATCAAATGTGCATACACTTTTCCCCAACTCACAAAGTCATCTTTTACAAAAGCAGGCTGAGGTTTTTGGTCGCGAAAAGAACAATGATAGCTATCGTCTGTAACGGCATTTTTTATTCTGGGAGCCGTAAAATTAAACGCATTTCTATACGTCAACGGTAAATATTTTCTTATGGAAGTGTCTTTATTTGATGTTGCCTCGGGTGCTCGATGCTTTACATCAACCGCAGCATTATCCGAACTTCTTGCATCGTCAATATTGAAATATTTCGGTTTAAAATGATGATCTTTTGCTTCCCGCAATGTGATATAAATATCTTTCATAACAGAAGAATACACAATATCATTAATTGGAGACAAAGTCTTTTCATCTATTAAGGGTTTTGTTCCCGGAAATTCATTAGGATTATTGGAAACCCGAATATCAAATTTCGGCTTTGCCATCACAAAAGCTTTTGCTTTATTGCCTATACCATAATCGGTGTTCATTTCCGTAAGAGGATTAATATTACGAGGAATAAACACTATGTTTAAAGATAATATTCCGTTTTTATCCACCTTTTGTGGAAGTGCCATTAACGTAAATCTTGTTTCTTTGAATGACATATTATTAAGTTTTATTTTTTATTGATAGAATTATGATTATGCAATTTGACGAGATTCTTTCCAACTTTCGCTGAAACTGATGTCAATAACCCAGAAAATGCTTATGTCAAGACCAAAGGTAACTTGTGCTTCACAATTGGCAGGTGGGTGAGGTTCTAATGCAGTCGGAGCCTTTTTCTCTACGGAGCCGCTTGCTTCAATAGTAATGGTAACGCTTACAATACCACCAAGCAATTCAGCTTCGCCTCTAAACAACATGGTGGCAGTGATTTTTACAACAGAAGTGCTGTCAGCATAAATTTCAATTCCAACCATGAACAAAATGCTGACATGCCCTACGACGGGAAGTCCGATAGTGATTTGAGCACCGAAACCAAATTTCATGGTAACAGCAACTTTAGGACTGGTATCTGCTTCAAGTTTTAAATCAACATTACCTACGGCAAATATTGTTCCTGCACCAATAGAAACACACATTACTTGCAAACCACCATGAAACTTAAAATATCCACCTGCAGTAGGTAACAACTGTGATGGGTCAGAAGTAATTTTCAATGCAGCGTTAAAGACAATACCTATACCCAAACTTGCTTCCAACTTCAAAGGTGTTTGAGGCGAGTCGTATAATTCACCCGGAGGGAATTTAATAAGAGGTATATCTTTGTTTGCTTCAAATTTATATTCCCATATATTAGCACTATTGCTCATAGCAATCTTTAAACCTTTTTGTAATGCACCACCATAATCACCGGAGCTGAGTGAGGAAAGAATTTCTAATATCTTTATTACAGGTTCTAAAGCATCGCTGAATTCAATTTCAGGAGTGGGTAATTCCAACGCATCACCTATAGAGCCACTTCCTAAATCAACATCTTTTCCTTTTTGAGAATTGAAATTACCCTTAATGGTCATTACATCTGTCAATGGTCCAATCGTTACAACCAAAGCCAAATTATTCATACGTCCTTTCCACGTATCAACTAAATCATCTGCAAAGGAATCTACATTATAATCAAATTTACCCGAATAATTTTTTTTGTCAGCTTTGCTACTTGCTTTGTATTGTAATTTGATAACAAGTTTCCCATCAAGATTTATCAAAGGATAATCAAACTCAGGCAAATCAAATTTCAATGCTTCATTTGCCAAATCGCCCACAGCACCTTTTAATAATTTATACCCTTGATCTAATAGTTTACCGTCTAATCCTATTTTTTCACTTAATTTCAGGAGTTTAAAAATTCCATCGGCATCAGGCACAAAAGCATCTAAAGACACGCCATCCAAATTTATTCCCTTTAACAAAGAAATTGCCTGTCCAAAATTTGTTTCTATATTACCAATGTTTGGGAAAATACCTTTGCTGTTTAGCAAACGGAAAGAGTCGGCAAGAAGAGGAGGAACTTTGCTTAATAACGTTTCTATTCCTATTTTGAAACCGGGAGTCATAAACAACACCTTCTGTGTTCCCATGTTTTGCAAGAAGCCAAAATTGATGGTATTTACATCCGGGATTTTTAGTAAATCTTCAGGATGAGCAACACGAAGAAGATTTTTGGCTATATCAATATCAGAAACGACAATATCCTTCACCCATGCGCCAATACGCACTAAAGGAACACTCATTTGTTCGGGCAAAGGAGAGACTTCTCCTGTCCCTCTGTTATGTTGCACCATGGTCCAACTACCATCTTTTGGCATAACAACTGAACCTCTTGCAGCACAAACGAAAATAGTTTTGCCGGCAATGTCTTTAGATGGGTTGACATCAAACCAATTTATTTTCATGCGTTGCTTTGTGTTTGCAATTTTCATCACGCAACTGATAGGTCCACCGATGGAGTTGTTTTCAGATAGCAATAAGGCTTTAAAAGCAGCAACACTAATCGGTTCGCCGGCAGGAGCAACCTGAACATAAGCAAGTACTCCTGTGGATGGTACTCGATTTTTCTGTCCTCCTTCAGTTATGTTTTCTAACTCCACATCGGCATCAAAAGTTACCGCAGCTAATTCCAAATTAGGCATTCCATTTGTAAAATGCGCTTTTGGTATTTCACGAATATTTCTAACATTAAATAATCCTCTGACAACGCCCGGGTGAAATTCAAATGGTTTTTCAACAAATCCCCAAGTTGGGTTTCCATCTACATCAAGTATGGCTGTTTTAGAATCATCCTTTAGGCTTGCATGATACGAGAAATCATACTTGCCATCACTTTCTGCTTTCCAGCCACTATCAATACGTGCAACATATCCATTTGCCAATCTGAATAAGGTAATGGTTCTCACAACCCTGATTCCCCAAGGATACAACATGCTTTTCACCTGCACCACTTCATGGCTGGTGCGACCTGTTACTACATTAAACTGTGCTTGACTGGTTTGAGCAAATAAGGCAGCTTTATTGTGCCAATTGCTAAACATGCTGGCTCCATAACCACTAATACCTATACCTTCAATTGGAACTCCGGGACGTGCCGGTAAGCTGCTGCTATTAAAATAAAATTCGTTATTAAAAATTTGTGTAGGAGTTCCTGCTAATGTGCTCGAATATGTTGGATTTCCACTTACATCATTAATATTTATCATTTGAAAGGTGTAGCCTTCAAACATATTGTTTTCATCTTTACTATTAAAGGAAGTTCCTGCGGTTAATTCAAGTTGTATGCCTCCTTGGATGAGATTATTAAAAGTAGGGTTTGTAGGTTGAATATCGGGTTTGGTTTTTTGTGAGGATTTGTTGTCAAGGATTGTCAATGCCACCATGCCAAAAGGAAGATTGAAAAATGCAAAAGTTTTTCCGTCTTCTTTATTTTTATAAGTTTCCACCAGAAACTTCGCCATGGGTAAAGGCGCAAGCATAACTTGATTTTTGCTAAGATTACCTATGCGAGTAGCAAAGCCATCATTCGGATAATAGTTAAATCCAAAGGGAGGGTCTTGCGGACGATCCAGTGGAAGCAGAATTCCATCAGCATCTTTTTGCCCTGCCATGATAGGCACTGGCGGCGTGAGATTAAAAACAGGTTCCCAAGCAATGGTAGGAACTGTGAACGCTTGCGCATTCATTCCGGCTGTGATAGCATCTAAGCCACGAATTTGAATTGGGAAAATCGTTGCATTGGTTTCGTCTTCAATATTTATTTTATATCTTCTGGCAAGCTGCACTTGAATTTGACTGTTTTGTTTTGCATACGAAACGCCCATCTGATTTGCCTTGCTACTCACATCTAAGAGTGCGAAATCAGTCAGGTTGCGGTCTGCAAAGGGGTAAACATTATATTCAGGCATATCCATCTTAACAGCCTGCTCTGTGGCGGAAGTTTCTGCTTTAGCATCTGTTTTCAGTTGACTGAACATATCCGTTTTTTGATTTTTTGCAGCATCGTTGGTAGGATTTGCATCTTGAGGATTCGCGGTGAAATCTTTCACAATATCAAGTTGCCCGGTCAGAGGAGCAAAATGGAATGAAACGCCCACTTTACTCAATTCAGCACCATTGGGTTCCCACTGCACCAAACTGATTAACCACATCCAAACCCGACTTTCTTTTGTTAATCCTCCTCTATTGGTTAGTTGTCCTATAGCTCGAAATTGACTTTTTAATATTCCCAAATTTGCTGCATACGGGTCGGGCAAAGTAGGCAGATAGGAATATAATCCATAGCCCAAATACATTTGTCCTTTCGTTAATGTTTTTAAATCAGGGGTAAATGATGCAAACAACACTAAACTGTTGGGAGGGGTTACGGTCAAAAGAGCATTGTGCATGGCAAGAGCAAAGGGTTTCACATGCGGAATTTCTTCCTTGGGAAGCCTATTGTCCCAAAGCATGTTTTCGTCCATCACCATCAGTCTTGTGTTTTTAGTGCTCATCCCTATCACGTATCCGCTGTTTTTTGTTTTCACTGCCACAGCTTCTCCATTCACTTTCACAGGTCTATCAGCTTTTATATCCCAATCGTTTACGCCCACAATCACTTCGTCGCCTTGCGCATCAGTATTGAAAATAAAAAGAGCATCTTTATTATATTTACAGTGGAAGGTGGTTCCGTAAGGATTTTGTTCATCTTTCCATCCATCAAACTGCTGAAAAGCACCGGCTCCATCGCTAAACAAATCGGTGAGGCAAATGCGTCCGGGTTCAGCAAGGATGAAAGGATTTTTTAGTGCAATGTTTTTATTCCGAAGATTGGTCCATTTCACATGCAAGCCGGCTGAACATTCCATGATGATAGCCCCAGTGCCATCTGCCTCTAAGGGCGAAGCTACATTGAGTTTCGTGAGCGGCAATGCCCACCAACTGTTTGCAATTTTTGCTGAACCGCTTATGTGAACAAAGGGTGATTGGCAATCTTGTATCGCAAAAGTAGGTTGCTGCCTGTCCATTTGTATGGCAAGTCGGTTGATGAAAGGATTGTAAACACATGCTTGATTCCCGGAAAATTTAAAACCATTATCATGACCATAAACCCTTATTTTTGAACTACCAATAGCTTGGATGGTTTTCACATTGTTTTTAAAACTGAAATTGAAGGTGGCGGGCATGTTATACTTTGCATTTCGGGCATCTTTACCATACTGACTTGAAGGGTCGGTTGAAAATGCAGTGTTTTGTTCCAAATTTAATGCACACACCACATTACAATTTGCCGGAATCGTGAGATGTTCGCCACTCATAAAGGGGTCCATATCGAGCGAAATGCTGCCTCCTTTCACTCTGATGCCGCAATAGAGGCTGTCGGGGATAGCAGCATTGAAAAGCTTTGCTTGAACCCATACCGATTCGGGGATAATCGTAAACTTTCGGGTTAGTTCTACAGGCTTTGAATGTATTGGTAAAAATTTTGGCTTCAAAAATGTTGCATCAAACAAAATAGCAGGCATTGTTTGCCCCTGAACATATAGTGAAATCAGTTTTTTTACTGCTACAAAATCGAACCAACTCGGGATGCCTTGAATGTCGTAAAAAGGTCCAAGGGTTTTCACGCGTGTTCCTGCCGATTCAAGGGTGATGCTGCCGGCAATTTGGGTGGAACGTATGGGCATAGTACGCACAAAAACCTCACTCATTTTAGTTTGTTTACGTTCCACAACCACATTCACCATAGTTTTGATGCGTGCACGTCTGTCCCCAAAAGGATTGTGAGCAACAATCAAATCACTTCTTTGAAAAATAAAATCTTGTTTCGATATACCCGTTGGCTCTTGATGAACCAGCGCCGAGGCAATGTCGTCTTGCAATTGTTGAAGTTTCGTTTCTTCTTCTTTAGAGGAAGTGTGCAATTGACCTGTGAGTTTGGCAACTAATTCCGTAATTTGTTCTTGATTCATAATACGTTATTTTCTTAATGATAACTCTCAAAAAATGTGTAAACTAAAATTATAGCACAGCTATAAATTTCCAAGTGTAAAATTAAACATAATTGCGTATCGCGAATAGTTAAATAATGTTAAAAATGATTAATTATCTGTTTGTTTCTTTCACTTGGAAGGAAGGCTTCACTTGGAAGGAAGGCAACAAAAACTTAAACCGCTGTATCACTTGTACATAAACGAAATGAAAGCCTCACATTTTCCCTTTGTATCCTTATCTTTTATGATGATGTCGTTGTAATCTTAGACGACATCGATGTAATCTTTGTTTACATCGATGTTACCTTTGTTTACATCGATGTTAATCGTGTTTACATCGATGTTAATCGAGATTACATCGATGTAATCTTAAAAAACCTGAATGCAAAATCGATTATCAATGGACTCATCCATGTAACATACGCTATCAAACGCACAAAAAAAAACGATAGCTTTTGACTATCGTTCTTGAACAAATTTCGCTACGAGTTCTTTTTTTGTCATGTAGATTGAATAATTTTT
>CAIWVT010000177.1 GCA_903916135.1 uncultured bacterium | reverse complement strand
CATGCACATGTCGGGGTTGGACTATTACAGATACCGTATCGGTATTAGAGCATGAAGAAATTAAACTTTATCTATACTCAGCAGAGGGGCTGCCTCTGTAGCTACTATCCTTTTAGGCTTAGTCTAATTCTTTTTTTTTTGTGCGCCAATCAATTTATTAAAGTGATTTTTTTCATGATATTATATTATTTCGTACCTTTGTCGAAGTATTTTAATTTATCACATCACCCATGACGCCAAAAGAAGCCGCCTACCAAAAAATCTCCGAACTCGTTCAACGTTTCAGTGAGCAGTTTGCTTCCTACAAAAATGTGGAGTATAACGAAACCTTGACGCGTCGCGATTTCATTGACCCTTTTTTCAAAGCTTTGGGTTGGGATATTGACAACCAGCAAGGCTATGCGGAAGCCTATCGGGAAGTGATTCACGAAGACAAAATAAAAATTGGATCCGCCACCAAAGCCCCTGATTATTCATTTAAAATTGGCGGAGGCAAACGTTTGTTCTTTGTAGAAGCCAAAAAACCCAGCGTTGATATAAAAGAAGGTGTAAAAGCAGCATTTCAGGTGCGACATTATGGATGGAACGCCGGACTCGGCATATCCGTCATCACCGATTTTGAAGAATTTTCTATTTACGATTGCACTAAAAAACCAAAACAAGGCGACAAAGCCGCCGTTGCCCGTATTCGTTATCTCACCTTTAAAGATTATCTGAAAGAATTTGATTTCATTTGGGAAACCTTTTCCAAAGAGCAAGTACTGAAAGGTAGTTTCGATAAGTTTGTGGCAGGTGCTGCCAACAAAAAAGGCACTACCACCGTGGATAAAGACTTTTTGGAATCGCTCGACAAATGGCGCACACAACTTGCTTCCAACATTAGTCGTAATAATCAGCAATTGGACGAAGATGAATTGAACTTCGCTGTGCAACAAACCATCAATCGTATAATCTTTCTACGCATAGCAGAAGACCGCAGCATCGAACCTTATGGAAATCTAAGAAATGCTTTACACGATACCAATTATTATAAAAACCTTTTTGATAGTTTCAAAACTGCCGACGACAAATACAATTCGGGCTTATTTGATTTTAAAAAAGACCGTATTTGCGAATCCTTAATCATTGATAACAAAGTCCTCAAAACCATCGTTAACGAACTTTATCAACCCATTTCGCCCTATAACTTTGCCTTTATGTCTGTCGAAATTTTGGGCAGTGCCTACGAGCAATTCTTAGGTAAAGTCATTCGTGTTACGCCTGCTCACTTTGTGAAGGTGGAAGAAAAGCCCGAAGTGCGCAAAGCTGGCGGCGTGTATTACACCCCCCAATACATTGTGGATTATATCGTCCAAAATACCGTAGGCAAACTAACTGAAGGTAAAACTCCAGCCCAAGTCTCCGACCTTAAAATATGCGACCCTGCTTGTGGCAGTGGCAGCTTTCTAATCGGGGCGTATCAATATTTGTTAGATTGGCACAAAAACTATTACACCGACAACGGCAAATCAACCAAAACCAACAAAGACAACACCCTCACTCCCGACGGCAACCTGACCGCTACCGAAAAGAAACGCATACTGTTGAACAATATCTATGGTGTTGACATTGATGCCAACGCCGTGGAAGTAACCAAACTCTCCCTGCTGCTCAAATGCCTTGAAGGCGAAACCGAAGCCAGCATCAAAAACCAATTATCTATGTTTCACGAAAGAGTGTTGCCAACACTTGATAATAATATTAAGGACGGGAATAGTTTGATTGATATAGATATTTATGAAGGTGAACTTGATTTAGGTTTTGAAAAGAAAATAAAGCCTTTTAGTTGGCAAAAAGCATTTCCAGATATATTTAAAATTAGAAAAGCAGAAATAGACCAAGAACTTAAATGGCATAACACACAAATTCTAAACCAAGCAAAGGCTGCTGAAGAAAAGGCAAAGGAACTAATTAAAAAATTATTGGGAAATGTTGAAGAACCAAACGAAGAGTACAGTATAAGTGGTGGATTTGATGTGGTACTTGGCAATCCTCCATACGGTGCTACGTTTACAAAACCCGAAACCGAATATTTTTTAAAGATTTTCAGGCTTCAAGATTACCAATTTGATAGTTATTACTTATTCATTGAAAAATCACTTGACCTTTTATGTTCGCAAGGGTTACTTGGTTTTATAATTCCAAATACTTGGTTAGTAAATCTTAAATCTACAAAAATACGACGCCATCTTTTTTCTAAAATCGAAATTGAAAATATTATTCATTTTCAAAATCCAGTTTTTGACCAAGCTGTTGTGGATACTGAAATTTTGATTTTTAAAAATTCAGCACCTATCAGTGCACATGAAATACAAATAGATATATTCAACAAAAAGAATGAAAAAGCTCAGAGATATATTAAACAGCAAATATGGATTGATGGTGGTGGTTCCCCAGTAAATATCTTTGATTGTGAGGAAAACATTTCTATAAAAAGCAAATTAAATGCTTTACCGATTCTTGACTATTTATGTAAAATAACTCAAGGTACAAAACCTTTTCAGGTTGGCAAAGGCAAACCACCTCAAACTAGGAAAACAGTTGACGATAAAACTTTTGTGTCAAAAATCAATATAGATAATTCTTATAGACCACTGTTGAGAGGTAGTTTAATGAATCGGTATGAAATTATTTGGAATAATGACTATTTCATTCTTTTTGGTGATTGGCTTGCTGAACCCCGTTATTCTGCAGAATTTGATGCAAAAGAGAAAATTATTATTCGCCAAACAGGCGATCATTTGAATGCGACTTTAGATAGTAGACAATTTATAGTTAGGGATAATTTGTACACTATTGTAAGTAAAAAAACAGAAATTAATCTAAAATATATTCTTGGTCTAATCAATTCCAAATTTCTAAATTGGTATTATCAAAATATTATAAATCCGGAAAAAGGGGAAGCATTAGCTCAAGTTAAAAGGGGGCATATAGCTTTGCTGCCTATCAAAGAGATAAATTTAAGAGACGATTCAGAAATTGTATTGCAAAATAAAATCATCTCCCTCGTTGACCAACTTCTCCAACTCAACCAACAAAAACGACAGATTAAACTCGAATCCGCCCTTAACCAAATCAAATCAAAAATAGATTATTGTGAAGGTCGGATAAATGAAATTGTTTATGAGTTGTATGGATTGACAGAGGAGGAGATAAAAATTGTGGAGGGGAAAAATGTCTGAACCGCTGATAGATATGATTAAATGATAGAAATGATAAAAGAGGAGTATAAATATTCTGAAATTACTGCAAAAATCATTGGTTGTGCTATGAAGGTTCATAGTACATTAGGAAATGGTTTTCAGGAAGTTATTTACCAGCGAGCTTTAGAAATTGAAATGAACAAACACGGCTTATATGTCGAACGGGAAAAAGTGATGGCAATTTATTACGAAGGAATTAATATTGGCACGCGCCGAGTAGATTTTTTTGTAGAACAAAAGATAATGGTAGAACTAAAAGCTATCACACATCTCGAAAACGTTCATCTCGCACAAGCCTTAAATTATCTCGAAGCCTACAAAATGGAAGTAGGTTTGCTCATTAATTTTGGCAACACTAAACTGGAATTTAAACGACTAACCATTCAAAATAAACTCGAATCCAATCACTAACACATCAATATCATAAAAATCATTCAATCACATCCATCAACGGTCCAGACAATAATATGGAAACAAACGCGCAAAAAAAGATAGCCCACACCAAAGCCAATGCCGAAAACTACATTGAGCAAATGACTAACTTGCCCGATAAAAAACTTGCCTACAATTTAGACATGGTTCAGCAACAAATGGAGATGGCGTATAAAGCAAATCAGGGAGGCGAATTAGAACTCTTGCAACTTTGGGAAACTCAAATCATAGAAGCCCGTGTAATCAAATTTGATGCAGAACAATTGGAAGAGTTAAAACGCAATGCTGATAAACACATCATCCAACTGGCACAAAGCCATACAGAAACTCAATTAAACAAAATGCTCAAACAGCTAACAGCATCAAGCCAAAAGGCTGCCGAAAACCAATATACTAACTTGGTTCAATATTATGCAGAAGAATCGGAACATATAAAACAAGCCATAAATCTTATTATCAAACACGAAGAAAAATACACCATCATTCGTAAACTTAAAAAACAACAAAAACTTACTGCCTTCGAAAAACAAGTATTAAACTTCAACCCAAATTGGTTACATGAAATAATATAATTCCCGTTCGGCGGCAGCCTCTACCTCCGTCGCCTCTATCCTATTAGACTCCAACCTAAATTGAATTAGTGAAGGTTACACTTGGTATATTTCAGCCGATTCATGTGTATTATCAAATGAAACAGATTTTATTTTTATGGGATTAAAGAAATATATGATAGGTATTTATTAGAAATGTTTATCTTTGTAAATAATATTACTGCGTAAAAAAGAAAAAATGCATAGAAGTATCTAGAAAAAATTCCAAATACATTTGAAATAACATTACATGAACTTTTAAAATATTTATGATGAAATTAAAAATATCAAATTCAGAAGCGCAAGAGTTATTAGCCGGAGAAACATATTCATATCCGAAATATGCAACACAACTAATGAATTTAGCTAATCAAAATGCACAAGGAACACGAGCAAAAATTGTTGGACAAATGAGCGATTTAATTCAGGAGTTTGAAGGTACATCAATGGAGGAATGGCGCACATGGTATTTAGATGGGCATCCAGATGCAATAGACAATGCAACTGAAAAAGTTTATGCGATGGTAACATTGTTTCAGGAAGCAATTTTGAAAATTAATAAAGAAACTGTCCGAGATTGGATTGAAGAGTTGGTGGTTGTAAAAACATTTTCAGGATTAAAGTTTCAAGAAGCCATATTAAAAAAAATTGCGCTGCATTATAAAAAAACATACCGTTTGGCGAAACCAGATGAAGAAAGTAAAGGAATAGATGGATATATTGGAGATTTGGCTGTAAGTATTAAGCCCATTACGTATAAAACAAAAATGGGGCTAAATGAAAATATTGAAGTTCCGATAATTTTTTATGAGAAAAAGAAAAGTGAGATTGTTGTTGAGTTTACTTTTTAGAATAGTAAAATAAAAAGCATGGCATACACCGGTGGTCCTTTAAATGAATTAAATGGTAAAATGGGCATATCTGCACCATTCAAAAGTGTTCCTGTGATTAAACTTATTAGAGCACACAATCCAAAAAGCAAAGAAGAACTTGTTGAATTGATTAAATGGCATTCAGAAAATAAATGTGAATGTGGTGTTATGAGTCAAGGCAGTGTAGAATCTTTTGGCAAGAACCTTTATAATTCGCAAATTACATATTGGGGCAAGTATAGATATAGTTTACAAGAGTGCATTCAATGGGAGTATGACTTGTTTGTTGTGCAATCTTTGAAAGGTGGTTTTATTGAAAAAAAAGCTATACAGGAATTAGAAAAAGTTTTGATTCCGTATAAAATTGAAGAAGCAGAAGGCTATTTGGATGAGGAACTTAGAATTGATATTGTACTAAAAAAAGGTGAAATTGAAGTTGGAGGCGTTCAGGTTAAACCATTAACCTTTAAAAAAATGCGGAGGGAAGTAATTACATTTAATACGTATGCAAATCAGAAATGGGGAAAGCCTGTTTTTTATTTATATTATGATGAAAGCGAAAAATTTGTGAATATAGAAGAAATCATAATTGAAATTACTAAATTATAAACTCATAAGGTTAGCGTTGTTTGCCCTGTCTTTGACTTTTTATTAGTAGGTATTGTATAATTTTCCGGCTTTATATTATCATAACTTGCCATGATTTTTTCATCTTCTCTAATTAATTCGCTTACAAAAGATAATTTTATTTCTACTTCTTGAGTGGTCATAACTTGCATGTTAAGATTTTTATTAAAATGTTTTATTTCATCTTTCGTTGAATCTGCATTTCTTTCTAATAAAAATTGTCTGTGTTGCTCAATTCTGTTTTGAATATAATTGTTATAAAAATTTATGGGTGTTGTTTCAATATTATCAAGAATAATATCTAAAAAATTGGGATCAATATCATAACCTATGCTATTTCTTTGGGAAGAAATAGCAGCTATAGATGTAGTACCTGTTCCTAAAAAAGGATCTAAGATGGTATCTCCTTTTAAAGAATACATATTAATGAGGCGATAAGGCAATTCAAATGGATAGGCAGCACTTCTCTTTCTCGTTTCCGAGTTTTCAATTTTTTGTTTCGTTCCTTTTAAGTCCCATAAATCTGAAAACCATATATTTCTTTCCTCCCAAAAAAACGAACTTTCTTTTCTATCTAATTTTTCTTCATCGCTTTTGAATTTTCGCTTTCCACCTTTTCTAAAAATTAATATCCATTCATGTTCTAAGGTAACATAAGCACCTGATGGAAGCATACCTGATCCCATAAATTTATTTGGAGCATTCGTTTGTTTTCTCCAAATGATATTTGGCAGATTATTAAAACCTAAATTAAGGAATTTTGTAATTATTCGTGAATGATTTGGGTATAAAGCAAATTCGTTATTTATTGTTCGTGTTGCATCTCCAATATTAATACATGCAAAACCTCCCGGCATCAAAACTCTTTCGACTTCATTCCATATTTTATCCAGTTCTTTATGCATGAACTCAAATGCTAATGAACCATCATTGTTGGCAAAAGCATTCGTAATCTGAGGATTTTGTTTTGCCAAGATATCATCCCACATTTCTATCATCGGATAAGGAGGCGAGGTAACCACTAATGCAATAGATTTATCTTCTATCTGATGCATATTTTGTGCAGCTCCAATAATTATTTCATGCTTTGTTTTTATAGTATCCATTTTGCAAAATTACTAAAATTCCACGAAAAGCTTAGGCTATAATATAAAAACCAAATCAAGTTTGGCTAAGGTTTCACACCCATCAAAAGTTTAACATTTGACTATGCTCACCTAAAATTGTTGCAACTACCTAAAAAACATACGTAATCCCTCCCCTCACCGTAGGATTGGCGCGAGGAGAACTTTGATTGAGATCCATTTGGAGCAAAGCATCATAGAGCACCATGCCTTTGAACCAAACGCCTTTGGTGATTTCATATTCGTAGCCCGCACCTATCGGCGCGCCCATAGTCCAATTGCGAAGGCGGATGCCAGTGTTGTTCAAATAACCCGTGTTCAAGGCTTCGAATTCGGCATGAACCAAAATGCCTTTCCAAATGTCATATTCGGCAAAGACACGTCCGCCATAGGAAAATTCACCGCTCATAGTGCCCGAAGCAGTGTACATTGCCACAGGCGAAACGCCAGCACTAAATCCCATTACTTTATAGCCGATGATGGGAGCCAAATCAATATTCACCCCATTGATGAAAGTGGCACTGGTTTCGCCTCCGATAATCAATTGTGCCGATGCACGTGTAGGTATAAACGCAACACCCATCAAAACAAGGATGCAAGTCAATCGTAATAGTTTCTGAAAGTTTTTCATAGAAGTTTGTGTGAAGTGCATAGCATGGGCAGGAGTCTTTTGGAGACTCCACTTCGCCCTGCTATATGCCGATTAGTATTTTATAAGTTTTTGAATTTGGCAAACATCGTCAGTTTCGATACGTATCATATAGATGCCGGCATTATTGTTCTGAGTGAATTCGCCAAGAGTCACTTGCTGGGGACCTGCTGCGGTGAAACTTTTCTGCGTAGCATACACCACTTTGCCCGAAATGTCGGTAATCGTAATTTTCACATTGCCTTCATGTGTCAAATTGATGTTCAATTTCGAATCACCGTTCACCGGATTGGGAGCTATACTGAATTGGGAGGTCGCATTTTCGTTCACACCCGTAAGCATATAGCTTTTCATACTTTGTGCTTTCAAGAAAATACCTGAATCAAATACACCGTCGCCCACATCGGCAATAGCCATCTTTAGATGATAGGTGGACGCAGGAACAACAAAAGCCTGTGCAATCAAGACGGTGGTGTATCCGTCATAAACAATACTGGTGCCATTCAAACCAAGATTGTCAACGAAATAAGAAGAGTTGGCACCTGCATTCACATTGTTGATGCACACAGGTAAAATGGTGGAAGGGATGATAGCGATGTTGCTGTTCACATAATTGCCACCACTCGGAAACATTCCATTGATGAAAAATCCAAAAATATCGTTGAAGCTTGAATTCACAAACTCAGGATATTCTTCGGAAGCAAAAACATATTGAAATTCGAGCACATTACCCACGGGAACCAAATCGAACTCGAGCACAGCCGCATCGTAGGTGGGATAGGTCGTAATGGAGTTGAGCAAAACATCGCCAGGTTGCGAATTATTAAAATTTGCAAACTGCGCTGCTGGATCGCCAATGGCAGGAACTCCATTGATGACGCCCGTAGTAAGGATAATTCCGTCATTGATGCCCAAGGTCGTGGAATTGCCCCCGGTAAAAGTGCCCACAGCATTACTATCGCCCGTGAAAGCGACATTGCTTGCCGTGACGCCTGTCAAAATAAAATTGTTTACCATTTGGTTTAAACTTGTTGGAGAAGTAACAACAAGTTGAGCTTGTGCCGTAAACAGGCAAAAGCTGCCACAAATCAATAAGAGTATAAATTTTTTCATATCAAATAAGTTTTAGAAGATTAAATAAAAATGTAAAATTATAAAACATTTTCGACACTGAGCAT
>CAIWVT010000176.1 GCA_903916135.1 uncultured bacterium | reverse complement strand
TGCCACGGACATCACAAACTAATTATGTGCTTTTTCATGATGATGTAGGAAATAATTCTTTGATCGGTATGAATGGGGGATGCCAAAATATAAATATTTATAATTGGACTTATGAATTTATTATAGCACATGAAATAGGTCACGCACTTGGATTTTGGCATGAACAGTCTAGACCAGACAGGGATAATTATATCCAAATTAATTCTTCTTGTATTGATCCTAACTATTTAGACCAATTCGACAAACATTCTGATGCTGGTTATTGCTGTCAATATGATTTTGCCTCAGTAATGCATTATGATCAAGATGCTTTTAGTATTAACCCGGAGTTTGCCATTCTATTACTGTTTTACCACCATATCAATCATATCAAAATGTAATTGGACAACGCGATTCATTAACCCATTTTGCAGCTAAAACTTCCCAAAAGTGTTAAAAAACAGCAAAAAGTGCTCAAAACACGGCATTTTTTTACATATTTTCATAACCAGATTTTGTAAGTGCCTGAAAATCAAGATTAGTATTTTTCAGATGTGCTTGTAGTGCCCTGCGAAGTGTTATTTGTAATAAAATTGTTACGAACTTTGCATTATGTACTTCAAAGCAACCTATCGTTATAACCCAAAAACAGATAAATCCGACTGGTACTACCGTTTGGTAGAGAGTTATCGTAACAATCTTGATGAGGTAAGGCAAAGAACCTTGCTTTCAATAGGGTTTCTGAATGAGTTGTCTGGAGATCAGATAGATTTAGTTCAAAAAGGAATCAGGGATCGCATAAGTGGACAAACCCATCTTTTTGATGACAGTTTGGTTAACATCCATGTTGAGCAGTTTTATCAACGATTGGTAAAAGAGAACAAAATAGACACCTTGCAAAAAGACCCCAATAAAGATTTTGAAACAATTGATATGAACACACTCAAGAATAAACATATTCGTGAGGTTGGTTCAGAGTGGCTCTCGTTGCAAGTATTAAAGCAACTGGGTATTGATGTTTTTTTAAAAGACAGAGGATGGAGCGAAGAAAATATTTCTCTGGCGATGAGCCATATTGTATCTAGGGCAGTATATCCGGCATCAGAGTTAAAAACTGTTCGGTTTATGGAAGAGAACTCCGCTGTTTGTGAGTTAACAGGTTATGATATTAAGAACTTGACTAAAGACAACCTGTATCAAATCAGCAAAAAATTGTTTAACGAAAAAGAAGGTCTGGAAAGCTACTTATCAAAAACGACCAACGAGCTGTTTGACTTACAAGACAGAATAATACTTTTTGATTTAACCAACACTTATTTTGAAGGTGAAAAGCGCAACAGCAAATTGGCTCGTTATGGACGAAGCAAGGAAAAACGCAGTGATTGTCCTTTGGTTGTTTTAGCACTGGTCGTCAATATCGAAGGTTTTGTTAAGTATTCTTCTATTTATCAGGGGAATATGGCAGATAGTAAAACTTTAGGTGATATGATAGACCGCCTTCGGTTAGCAACTTCGAGCTGTGATTCACGGGCAATTGTGGTAATTGATGCAGGAATTGCAACAGAAGATAATTTATTGCTAATCCAATCTAAAGGCTATAATTATGTATGTGTAAGCCGTTCTAATCTTAAAAAATACAAACAGGTGGTAACCGCGCCAACGATTAAAGTAAAAGATAAGAAAGATAGATATATAGAGTTAGCAAGGCTTCAAACCGAGAACGATTCAGAATACTTTTTAAAGGTTACCAGCCCAACCAAAAAGCAGAAAGAAGTAGCTATGAAAAGTCAATTTCAACAACGCTTTGAAGATGGATTGGAACGTATTGTACAGAGCCTGGGTAAAAAATCTGGAGTAAAACGTTATGATAAAGTCTGCGAGCGTATCGGGCGATTAAAACAAAAATATCCATCCATTCATCGCATATATAAAATTGATATACTAAAAGATGAAAAAGAAATTTGTTCTTCTGTAAATTGGGAACAAATCCCTCGGATAGCCAGCCAAAAACAAGAAGAATGTGGCATTTATTTTCTACGCTCAAATCTCAAAGAGAGTGACGAAAAGCTGATATGGACAATCTATAACAGCATCCGTAATATTGAAAGTAGTTTTCGAACTCTAAAAACAGACCTTGATCTGCGTCCTGTTTTTCATAAAAGCGATGAAGCAACTCAGGCTCATCTGCATTTAGGCTTACTGGCTTATTGGGTGGTTAACACGGTACGGTTTCAACTTAAAAAACAAAAAATAAACTCTGAGTGGCGAGAAATAGTCAGGATAATGAATACACAAAAGTGTGTTACAACAACTGCTCTAAACAACAAAGAACAATGGGTGTCAATCAGACGTTGCTCAGAACCAGAAGAAAAAGCCAAACAAATTTATGACGTCCTAAAACTAAAATACGCACCATTTATTCGAAAAAAATCTGTAGTGCCCAAAATAACACCTGAAAAAATTAAGCAGCCCGAAAATCAGGCATTTATAACCTGATAGCTGCAAAATGGGTTAAGTTTGAAGACCTGACGGCGGCAACAGGAAATGCCTAAAGTACTTAAAGTGAGCTAAAGTGTCTTAAGTTGGAAGACCTGACGGCGGTAACAGGAAATGCCTTCAATAAGAGTCCCAAAATTATTATACGCTCAGTGCATAGCAGTGTGAAAAGCGCATGAAGTACTGAGGGCCTATTTTTAAATAAAACTGTATAACAAACATGCTACTTTCTTTAATATTTTTTGTCTTTATATATTGCCTTCGACCTCCAGTCCTATAACTTTAAGTACTTTAGGCACTTTAAGTACTTTAGGCACTAAAAAAACCTCATCTGTTGCAACGAACTACTATAGTGTGAATCATGTAACTTATTGACAAAGTTGTGTAACAATCTCCCGCAAAGATAGTCCCACCTTTACACTGTGATAATTTCATCACAATAAATCAGTATTTATGAAAACAAATATAAGAATTATCTCTCTTTTTCTGATGCTTTATACGCTTACATGTATAACGCCAACAAAAGTATCTGCACAGGTATCTGTAAGTTATCAGGTTTTTTATGATGATTTAAGTCCTTACGGTCAATGGGTTAATTATTCCAATTATGGGTATGTATGGGTGCCTGATGTAGCATCGGGCTTTACCCCTTATGCCACCAATGGCTATTGGTTATATTCTGAAGATGGGTGGGTATGGGTGTCAAATTATTCATGGGGATGGGCTCCTTTTCATTATGGCCGCTGGCACACCGATGCTATTTATGGACCTATTTGGATTCCGGGTTATGAATGGGGACCCGGGTGGGTTGACTGGAGAAGATCTGACGGTTATTACGGATGGGCGCCTATGGATCCTTATTATAATGGCCACAATATGCCCAACAACCAATGGACATTTGTAAATAACGAACATTTTGGAGGCCATGATATTAATAATTACTATATTGACAACTCTAAAAATGTTACCATCATCAATAATTCTACAGTGATAAATAACACACATATAGATAAATCGCACAATGTGAAATATAATGCAGGCCCTGATAGAGCAGAAGTAGAAAAAAGAACAGGCAAGAAAGTTTCGCCTGTTACTATTAAGGAAAGCAGCAAACACAGTCAGAATTTAAGCAAAAACGAGCTGGAAATATACAAACCACAAGTTCAAAAAAACACCTCTAAAGGTGTTATACCTGCCCCATCAAAAGTGGCCAATATTAAAGATGTGAAAACAGCTGCACAAAGAAATAATGGAAATTCAAATCAAAAAGCAATTCAACCAGCCAAGCAAGCTCAGACACAACAGGTAAAAGACAACAAACCTAATAATCAGAAACAG